>NZ_JBHWGV010000005.1:7024-57001 GCF_042732955.1 Kitasatospora sp. NPDC059747
GGTCGCGCTCCCGCGGGGGGCGTCCTCCCGGCCGCCCGAGCGGGAGGGGTCGGGGCCCGCCCTGGGGTCACCGACGGGGGGGGGGGGGGGCCCGGGGGGCCCCCCCGGGCCCCGCCCCTCACGCGGACCGCCAGTGGGAAGCGTCAGCAGGGGCCGTCGTCGGCCCAGACGCCCCACTGGCCGCTGGCGGTCGGCACCTCGTTCAGCGTCCACCACTTGGCGTGGTAGTCGTGCCCGCTGTACGAGACCTTGTTGCCCGCGGTGTACGTCGTGCTCGCGCTCCACGCGGGGAGGGTGCAGGCCCCCGGGGTCGTGGGCGGAGTCGTCGGGGGAGTGGTCGGCGGCGTGCTCGGGGGAGTGGTGGGCGGCGTCGCGCCGGCGAACTTCACGGTGTACTTGGTGAAGTCCCAGTCGCCCTGCGCCACGCTGGAGCAGGAGCCGGACAGCCCCGGGTCCACCGGGCCCTGGCACTGGCGGTCGCGGTTGACCGACCAGAAGGTGTAGCGGGCCAGGTTGTGCGCGGTCGCGAAGTCCAGCACGGTCTGGAAGTCCGCCTGACGGAAGTACTCGGCGGCGTCGGTGCGGCCGTTCATCATCGACACGCCCTCGTGGGCGTACGCGGTGGCCTCGGACCAGCCGAAGGTGTTCTGCAGGATCTGGTTGAACTTCACCAGCGCGTCGGTCTGGGCGGCGGCGCCGTTGAACCCGCCGTCGAACGGCATGATCGAGAAGTTGTTCGGCGTGAAGCCCTGGGACTTGGCCTCGCCCAGCATCTGGGTGCCGAACCAGCCGGTGCCCGCGTTGGTGCCGGCCGTGGTGATCGACACGTACAGGCCGGGGTTGTTCTGCTGGAGGATGCGGGCGGCGCCGATCTCGTTGTGGATGGCGGCCGTGTTCTCGTACTCCGGCTCCTCCAGGTCGAAGTCGATCGCCTTGAGCTGGTACTTGGTGACGACCTGCTGGTAGCCGGCGGCGGTCGCCTCCGGCGTGCCGCAGACCTGGCCGAGCTTGGTGCCGCCGTAGCCGCCGACCGACACCGAGACGTCCCCGCCCTTGTCGCGGATCGTCCGGATCACCGAGGGCATCGTCGTGTCGGAGTCGATGGCGGAGGTCCCGCCCCAGGCGGGGGCGCAGCTGTTGCCCTGCGCGAGGATGAAGGCCAGCTGGAAGGCCTTCTGCCCGGTGGCGTCCATCACCGCGGCGGCGTCCGGCGGACTGTTGTCCTCGGGCATCAGGTAGGGCGCCGAGGCGTACCAGTTGCTGCCCAAGCCCGTGACGGCGGTGGTGGTGGTGTCGGCGGACGCGGAGCCGGAGGCGGTGACGGCGGCGACGCCGCCCGCGACCAGGCCGAGCACACCGGCGACGGCGACGGCGGCCCGGCGCGAGGCCCAGCGGGTGGTGCGGCCGGCGCGGTGGGTGCGGGGCTCGTGGGCCCCGGGGGCTCTGTGGGGCGCGGCGTGTGGGGGAAGAGCGCGTTCCATCGGAAGCCTTTCCAGGAAACGGCAGGGGGAAGTGGCCCGTCTGCGCCGGACGTGGGGGCGGGCGCGCGGGCCGAACGGTCCGTCGGCACGGGGTCGTCGCCGAGGACTGTCACTGGTATAGACCTGTTCCGGAAGGGTGGTCAACCCCCAAACGGTCAAGTCGAAGCCGCGTGGCCACGCCCCGTCGGCACTAGAGTTGACGAGTGGCCAAGGAGATCTCGAACCGGGTGGACGGGCAGGTGCGCGCGGGCACCGTCGTCCAGGCGCACACCATCGAGCACCTGTGCGTGCACGCGCCGCCGGCCGAGCCGGACTCGCCCGTCCAACTTCCCCCGCCGCCCGTGCACTTCGCGGACCGGACCGTCGAGCAGGACCTCGTCCTGGCCGCCGTCGCCGGTGGTCACGGCGGACCGGCAGCCGACGGACCGGCCGACGGCCCCCTGGTGGTGTGCGTCAGCGGCATGGGCGGCATCGGCAAGACCGAACTCGGCTTCCGCCTCGCCCGCGAACTCCGGCGCCTCGGCCGCTGCCCCGACGGTGTGTTCCACGTCGACCTGAACGACCTGCGGCGGGACGGCGCCGTCGAGGTGGCCGACGCGCTCGGCGGCCTCTGCCGCTCCCTCGGCCGCGGCGACGCCCTGCCGGCCGGCTTCGCCGAGCGGCGCCGCGAGTACTGGGCGGCCACCCAGGACAAGCGGCTGGCTCTCGTGATCGACAACGCCCAGAGCGGCGCGGAGATCCGTCCGCTGCTGCCCTCCTCCGGTGCCGCGGTCGTGATCGTCACCAGCCACGCCCGCCTGGCCGACCTGGACGGCACGCGATCCGTCGACCTGCCGCTGGGCCCGCTCTCCGGCGAGGACGCCACCGGCCTGTTGCGCGCCGCCGTCCAGGACCCCCGGCTCGTGGACGACCCGCAGGCCGCCGCCGAACTGGCCGGGTGCTGCGCGGGCCTGCCCGCCGCGATCCTGGTGGCCGGGCGGCTGCTGCGCAAGCGCCGCAACCGGGATCTGCGGCGACTGATCGACGAACTCACCGCCGGACTCCGCGAGGAGGGCGTCCCCGTGGTCGAAGTGGTCTGGAACGCCGCCTACGCGCGTCTGGGGCCCACCGCGGCCCGGCTGTACCGGGCCCTGCCGCACCACCCCGGCCCGGTGGTCACCGTCCCGGTCGCCGCCGCGCTGCTCGGCTCCGGGCTGGACCGGGCCGAGGACGCGGTCGACGAGCTGGAGGAGGCCGGCCTGCTGCTGCGCCGGCCCGGGGGCCTCGGCATGCACGACCTGCTGCGCGGTCACGCGCTCCGCCGGGCCGACGCGGGCGCGGGCGCCGACGCGGGTGCGGATGCGGGCGCGGGCGTGGACACCCCGGGCGACGTCCGGCGCAGACTGGTGCGCTGGCTGCGCCGCCAGGCGGCCCGGGCGGACCTCCTCGCCGCGGGCAGCCGGCTCACCGTCTCGGGCCCGGCGCCGGAGGAGCCCGGCCTGGCCGACGTCCCGGACCTGGAGTTCACCGACAAGCACGCGGCCATGCACTGGCTGGAGCGCGAGCACCTCTCCCTCTTCGGCTGCGTGCGGATCGCCCACGAGGACGGGCTGGACGACGACGCCGTCGCGCTGTGCGAACCGCTCTGGACGCACTTCCTCGACCACCAGCACTACGCCGACGTCATCGACGCGTTCCGCCACGGTCTGGCCTCCGCCCAGCGGGCGGACTCCACCGCCGGGATCGTCCGGATGCACTGCCAACTCGCCCGTCCGCTCTGGGAACAGGGCCGGTACCCGGAGGCGCGGCAGGAGGTCGAGGCCGCGATCCGGCGCGGCCGGCTGCTCGGGGAGCGGGACGACGAACGGAAGTTGTACGCCTCGGCGATCGAGTTCCGCGGCAAGCTGGCCTCCGTCCAGGGGAACTGGGCCGCCGCCGTGCCCGACTTCGAGGCAGCGCGCGAGGTGCACCGGGCGATCGGCAACGAGTACGGTGCGATGCTCCAGACCTACCTGATCGGCCGTGGGGCCGTGGCGATGGGCGAACTCGACCGCGCCGTGGAGCTGTTGAGCGACGCGCACGAGACCGCGCTGCGGCTCGGCCGGGACCGGATGTCCTCGCGCACCGGTTTCGAACTGGGCGTGGCGCTGCGGCGGACCGGCCGCCGCGAGGAGGCCGCGCGCCTGTACGAGGCCGCCCTCGCCGGGGCCCGGGCGCGCAGGTCGGCGGCGGACGAACTGCGGGTGCTGGAGACGCTGGTGGCCTTCTGCGAGGAGGGCGGCGACGCTGCCCGCGCCGAGGGCTATCGCACAGAGGTGGCGGAGATCGCGGGCCGTCAGGCGGGGTGAGCCAGCTCGGCCTCGGTGGCGGGCGCCAGGTCGACGCGGTAGTCCGTGCCGCCGATCCGGGCGGTGAGCATGCTGGGGAGTGCGAGCGGGTGGGCGCCCAGCCAGGCGTGGACGGCGGAGAGGGCGGCGGCCGGGTCGGTCAGGCGGATCCGGGTGCCGGCCCGGGCGGGACCGATGCGGAGGGTGAACGGCTCCGCGCCGTCGCGTCGGACGAGACAGGCGGCGGGGGAGAGGACGACGGCCGCGGTGCGGCAGCCCGGGTACTCGTCGAGCACCTCCGCCGTCCGGTCGGCGGCCGTCCGGTACTCCTGGTGCCAGTTCGTGTGGTGCTGGTTCGGAGAGGGCTTGTTCGTCCGGGGCTGGTCCGAGGAACCGTTTCCGCATCGCTGGTAGATCAGCGCGGCGCTCTGGAGCTGGCGCACGCCGGCCCGCCCGTACTCGGCGGCGCGGTGGTGGAGCGGCAGGTCGGTCCACGGCGGCAGCCGTTCGACCGTGACGCGCCGCCCCTCGGTGACGGCCCGGACGGCGAACGCGGCCGGGGCGTGCGGCGCCGTACGGGCCGGTCCCGGCACGGGAAGCGGGCGCGACCGGACGGGGTACGGAGAGGGGGAGAGCCCGAGCAATTTGTAGAGCTCCGCGCGGAGCGTCTCCAGGGACTCCCCGGTGAGGGCGAAGGCCTGCTCGGCGAAGCGGCGGGTGCGCGCAGGCTCGGCCGAGGCCAGCGCGACGGCTGCGGTGTCAAGGTCCAAGTGTGGTACGGAGGAGAGCAGTTCGGCCATCGGGCTGCCCGGGATGAGCTCGCTCGCGCCGACGCACCCGGCCACGACGGGCCGGTCCAGGGCGGCCGCGTACAACGCTACCGACCCGTGGTCGGAGACGACGACGTCGCACGCGACCAGCAGTGCCGCCCACTCCTCGTACGGCGCCGCCAGGACCAGGCCGGCGTCCAGGGCGGGCCGCAGCTGCCGGACCAGATCGAAGGCGCCCGTGCGGCTGTACTCGTTGGGGTGCACGATCAGCGCCAGCTGGTAGGCGTCGTGCGGAAGCCGGGCCGCCAACGACGCGGGCAGCCCCGGGCGGCGGGCCAGGAGGGACTCCGGGCCCCAGGTGGACGACAGCACGACCAACCGCCGTGCCCCGGTGCCGAGTGCGGCGCGGATGGCATCGCGGCGGTCCAGCGATTCGAGGATCCGGTCGAGGGTCGGGTCCCCCGCCACGATGGCGTGGCCGCGGGCGGAGGGGAGCTGAGCGGCCAGGCGCTCGACCTGAGAGGGGTGGGCGAGGGCGTGCAACGTCGCGGTCGGCCGGCCGTCGCTGAGCAGGAACGCCGGATCGAGGCCGGACGGCAGCACGGGCGAGCCTTCGTCCGGCAGCGCCTTGTTGAATCCCGCGCCGTGTGGGAGCAGCACCTGGTGGCCGCGCAGGTCGCCGAGTCCGCCCTTGGGGCTGGCCGTCAGGATCAGGTCGTGGTCCGCGGCCCTGGCCTCGGACCACGGGAGGCAGCGGGCTCCGGCGGCGTCGACGGCCGCGAGCGCGTCGGTGTCGAACTCCGAACCGGGAACGAGCGTGAACCGGCAGCGGACCCGGTCGTCACCCTCGAATACGGGCAGTAGATCCAGCAGCCGGTGCAGTGCGGCCGCCGACCGTGCGGCGAACAGCACCTGCGCCGGCCCCACCGCCGAGGCTGGCTGGCTGGCTGGCTGGCTGGCTGGCTGGCTGGCTGGCTGGCTGGCTGGCTGGCTGGCTGGTCGACCGTGCGGTACCACACCGCAGCACCCCCGTCGAGGGTGCCCGGGCACCGGCTCGGTAGGAGAGTGGCGGTCCTGCGGAGGCATAGGGGCGATGGTAGCCGCCCGTGCGGCACGGCGGGCCGTGACCCGGGGCGTCAGTGGGAGGTCCGGGTGGGCGGCGGTGGGATCGGCCCGGAGGACTTGAGGGTCCGCAGGACGGGCGTGGACTCCAGGGCGGTGATCTCGGGGAGCGCCGCGAGGTGACGGGTGAGGTAGCGGTGCAGGTCGGCCGGGTCGGTGCAGAGGACGGTGGCGACGAGGTTGGTCCGGCCCGTCGTCGCGGCGATGAAGGCCAGCTCGCGGTGACCGGTGAGCGCGAGGGCGACTCGGTCCAGGTGTGCGGGGGCGACGGTCATCCACAGGAGCGCGTGCAGGCCGGCGCCGTGCAGGCGGGGGTCCAGCTCGACGTCGAGGAAGACGCTGCCGTCCGCGCGGAGTTCGGCGAGGCGGCGGGCGACCGTCGCCGGGGTGCGGCCGGTGGCGGCCGCGAGCTCGCCGAGGGCGGCGCGGCCGTCGTGGTGGAGCACGGTCAGCAGAGCCCGGTCGGCCGTATCGAGGGACGGCGGAGTGCCTGGGACGGCTTCAGGGGCGGTTCCGGAAACGGGCGGGCGCAGCAGCTCCTGCTGCTCCTCGCTGAGAGTGCAGGCCCCGCCCGGCCAGACGGTGGGGCCGCCGCGGTACGTGTGCAGCAGGCAGTGGGCGGAGACGGCCGTGACGGTGGCCGTGCGCGGGACGTCGCGCAGCAGCAGGGCGTGGCCGTCGTCGCCGGGCGTGGTCTCGACGACGGCGGTGATCTCGGTGCCGCCGGAGGTGAGGTGCACCCAGGCCGTGTCGCCGCGCCGCACCAGGGCCCGGGCGACGCCCTGGGCGGCGTGCGGACCGGCGGTGAGGCGCAGCAACCACTGCGTGCGCCCGGCCCGGTGCGGGTCGGCGAGCCCGACGACCCGCAGGCCGGCCTCGGCGCGCAGCCGCCGGTAGCGGCGGGCGACGGTCTGCGGCGAGACGCCGAGTACCGCGGCGATGCGGCTGAACGGGGCGCGCCCGTCGATCCGCAGGGCGTGGACGAGTGCGCGGTCGAGCTCATCGAGCATGCGTGGGTTCCAGGGGTTCGGCGGCCGGTTCCGGAGCGGCCTCCGATTCTGCCGGGCTCGACCCCGGGCTCGACCCCGGGCTTCGGACCGCGTCCGGCCCGTCGACCGCGTCCGGGCTTCGGACCGCGTCCGGCCCGTCGACCGCCTCCGGACCGCTGACCGCCTCCGGGCCGCGGCCCGTGCGCATCGCCCGCCCGGCCACCGCGACCAGGGCCAGCGCGGCGAGGCCCGCCCAGCAGGCCTGCTGCGCCCCGGCGGTGTCCGCCGACGCGAGGTAGATCCGGCCGAGTGCGGCGACGCCGAGAGTGGTGCCGAGTTGCTGGACGGCGTTGAGGAGTCCGGCGGCGGAGCCGATCTCCTGCGGCCGCAGCGGATGCAGGGCGGCGGTGAAGAACGACGGCGTGAACAGGCCCTGCCCGACGCCGACGACCGCGAGCGCGCACGGCAGCAGCGCCGGGTGGCCGCCCGCGCCGAACGCCCCGGCGGTCATCAGGACGCCCGCCGCCATGACCGCGAGCCCGGCGCTGCGCACCCGCGCCCCGTACCGGCCGACCAGGTACGCGCCGGCGCACCAGGACGCCGCGGCCATCCCGGCCGAGCACGGCAGGAGCGTCAGCCCGGCGGTCAACGCGTCTGCGCCGGAGCCGACTTGCAGCTGGAGCACGACGACGAGCGTGAGCCCGGTGCCGGCCCCGAAGAACAGCGCGGAGCACACCAGCGCGGCCGGGAAACGGGCGGACGCGAAGAGGCTGGTCTCCACGAGCGTGCCGCGCCCGCGCCGCCCGCCACGGCGCTGGTGGGCGGCGAAGACCACTGCGAGCGCGCACCCGCCGGCGAGCGAGGCGAGCGCCGGACCGTCCGTCAGACCGCCGCCGGAGCGCAGCAGCGGGAGCACGAGCAGGGAGGTGGCGGGCACGGCGAGTGCCGTGCCCGCCGGGTCGAGGCCGGGACGCCGGGGCGCGCGGTCCTCTGCGAGCAGCGGGGCGAGCGCGAGGACGGCGAGCGAGAGCGGCACGTTGACCAGGAAGACCGCGCGCCACGAGGACCCGAACAGGTCGGCGTGCGTGAGCACCCCGCCGAGGACCGGGCCGCACACGGCCGCCAGCCCCATCACCGGGCCGATGCTGCCGAGCGCCCTCGCCGTCTCGTCGCCGCGGAACATCGCCTTGATGAGGCCGATGGTCTGCGGCACGATCAGCGCCGCCGCCGCGCCCTGGACGGCCCGGAAGGCGATCAGCGCTCCGAGGGTGGGCGCGGCGGCGCAGGCCAGGGAGGCCAGCAGGAAGCCGGTGACTCCGATGCGGAACACCCGGCGGCGTCCGGCCCGGTCGCCCAGCCGGGCGCCGGTGAGCAGGAGGACGGCGAACGGCAGGGTGTAGGCGGAGGTCAGCCACGGCACGGCGGAGACCCGGCCGCCGAGCTCGGCGCGCATGCGGGGCGCGGCGACCTGGACGATCGTCGCGTCCAGCAGGTTCATCGCCTCGGCCGTGAGCAGCGCGGCGAGTGCCGCCCAACGGCGGTGGTGCGGTGCGGTGGTGGACAACGGGGCTCCCTCGGAGGGCGGACTGCAACGCCCGCCACCCTGCGGCCGGTGTGCCACCGGATCCAGCCGGTCGCCCCTCCATCCGCGAAAAGTTCCACCGAGGACGCCTCGGCCGCAGAAATGTGCCGCGCCCGGCCCGCCGAGCCCATCCTGTCGAGTCCAGCCCACGGAGCCCAGCCCGCCGGGCTCACGCCTCCGAGAGGACCTCCGCCGCCGGCGCTGACGACGCCGGCGCCGAGGACAGCGCAGCCGAGGACACTGCAGCCGAAGACATCACAGCGAGCAGGCCGCTCACGGCGGGGGACCACGGTCGGCCGGCCGGTCCGGTGAGCGTCAGGGTGCGGTGGACGGCGGGCCGGATCGGGACGAGGACGCAGCCCGCCGGGATCATCGTCCGCGCGAGCGCGGGAATCACCGAGACGCCGACGCCCGCGTGGACCATGCCGATGAGCGTGTTGAGGTCACGGATCCGGTGCCGCGGGGTGAAGCGGGTGCCGGCCCGGCGGTACGCCTCGCGGATGTGCCGCTCGCAGCCGCCCTCGGAGAGCAGGAAGTCGTCGTCGTCGAGGTCCGCGACGTGGATGGACTCCTGCTCGGCGAGGGGGTGGTCCTGCCGGAGCAGTGCGTGCATGGAGTCCGCGCCGAGGGAGACCGCGCCGGGCGGGAGCGGTCCGGCGTCTACCAGGACGGCGGCGTCGACCGTGCCCGCCTCCAGCCAGACGGCCAGCTCGGCGTCCTCGCCCTCGAAGATCCGGACCGTCACCTGCGGGTGCGCCGCCGCCCAGTCCCGGAGCAGCCCGGGCAGCAGCACCTGGCAGACGGTGGTGGGCGCGGCCAGCCGGACGGTGCCGGTGAGGCCGCCCGAGTGCCGGGTGGCGATGGCGCGGACGGCGGAGGCCGAGGCGACCGCCGTGCGGGCGTGCGGCAGGATCTGCTCGCCCAGCGGGGTCGGCCGGGCGGGGCTGCCGCGGTGCAGGACGGGCGCGCCGAGGGTGCGCTCCAGGGCGGCGACCGCGTGCGAGACGGCGGACTGGGTGATGCCCAGGTCGTCGGCGGCGGCGCCGAAGCCGCCGGTGTCGGCGACCGCGATCAGCGCCCTGAGCTGGGCGAGGTTGACCTCCGAAGCCATGAGACTTCCTCATCCATCCGGCATCGTCACTTGTTGGACTCATGTTCCCCGGCAGGGCCACCCTCTGTCCAGGACGGACGGTCCGGCGCGGACCGCGCGGACCGTCCTGGCGCGGACTGTTCTGGAGAGGACCGTCCCGGACTGAGGAGCGGGGAGGACGGACGTGGTCGGAGCGCGGCGCTGGTGGCCGGGGTTCGTGGTGCTGTCGGCGATCTGGGGCGCGAGCTTCGCCCTGATCAAGGTCGCGGTGACGGCGGGGGTGCCGCCGGTCTGGGTGGCGCTGTGGCGCAGCCTGCTCGGGGCGGCCACGCTGTGGGCGATCCTCGTGCTGCGGCGCGAGCGGGTGCCGCGCGAGCGCGTGGTCTGGGGCCACTCGGCGGTGGTCGCGGTGCTGCTCAACACCGTGCCGTTCACGCTCTTCTCGTTCGGCGAGACGAAGGTCAGCTCGGTGCTCGCCGGGGTGCTGAACGCGACCACGCCGCTGTTCACGCTGCTGTTCGCGGCGGCCACGGTGGCCGAGGAGCGCCGCCCGGGGGCGCGCCGGCTGAGCGGTCTTGCGCTCGGCTTCGCCGGTGTGCTGACCGTGCTCGGCGTCTGGCGCGGCATCGGCTCGGGCGAGCTCGCGGGTGGGCTGGCCTGCCTGGGCTCGGCGTGCTGCTACGGCGCGGGCTTCGCCTACCTGCGACACTTCCTGAGCGGCCGGCCGCACAGCGTCACGGCGCTGTCGGCCGCTCAGATCACCTGCGCCGCGGCCGAGCTGGCCGTCGTGGCGCCGCTCGGCGCGGGCGCGCCGCACTGGCCCGGCGCGGGCGCCGCGGCCGCGCTGCTCGTGCTGGGCGCGGCCGGCACCGGCTTCGCGTACGTGCTCAACCTGGGCCTCGTCCGGGCGGCGGGCACCGCGGTGGCCTCGGCCGTCACCTACGTGACGCCGGTCTGGTCGATGGTGCTGGGCGCGGCCCTCCTCGCCGAGCCCGTCGGCTGGAACGCCGTCGTGGGCGGCGTGGCCGTGATCGCCGCCGTCGTGCTGACCCGGCCCGCGCGGGCGAAGGCACCGGCGGAGAGCCGAACGGAGGCCCCGGAGAAGGCGGGCGCCGAGGCGGCGCACGGCTGACGGACGGACGGCTGACGGACGCACGGCTGACTGGCGGACGGAAGACATCGGGAACCCCCTTCTCCGGTACGAAGCGGACGGCTGAATTCGTATCCGATCTGACGTTCGGTGTCTACTGAATTACGATCCGTGCCCGCCGCAGGTCTATCGTGGCGGTGTGGTGAGGTCCTGGGATGCAGCGGTGGAACGGGCGCAGGATCGGCTGGCGGCGGGGCCGCGGCTGACGGTGGTGCCCGAGGGGGACGAACGGCGCTTCGCGCTATGGGACTTGGCGTCCCTGGTGGAGGGCGAGCTGGGGGAGCGGGTGGACCCGGACGCCCTCGCGCCGGACGCCGAGCGGCGGTGGCGGGAGCGGCTGGGCGAGAGCGGCCGGGAGTGGCCGGGCGGCGAGCTGTACCGGCGCCGGTACTGGGTGCTGGGCCCGGGCGGCGCGGTCGCCGGGACGGTCGCCGTCGACAACTGGACGCGGGGGCCCGGCCAGCTCGCCGTCTCCTCGCTCTACCTGCGGCCGGAGGCCCGCGGGTGCGGCCTGGCCGCCGGGGTGCTGGCGGACGTGTACGGGGCCGCGGTCGCCGAGGGCCTGCCCGGCTACCGGCTGGAGGCGCACTGGACCTGGCAGCATGCCGTCCGCTACTACCTGCGCCGGGGCCTGTGGGTGGTCGGCTGGAAGCACTCGCTCGCCCTCGCGCGGATGCCCCAACTCCCGCCCTACCGCGTGCGGGAGGAGGACGGGCGGCTGCTCCTGCTGGTGGAGGACGGCGCGCAGGGCTGGGTGCCGCTGCTGGCCGCCGGGCGCGAGGGCCGCTGGCTGCGGCTGGACGAGACGGCCGCCTACCGCGGCACGGACGGCTGGGTGCACGGCTACGCGCGCTCGACGCTCGCGCTGCACCTGGCGCTCGCCGGCCGCCCGCTGGTGCGCGGGCCGCAGTGGTGGGCGGAGGCGTGGCGCTGGGCGGACACCGGCGAGCCGGAGGGGCTCGCGTACAAGATCGAGCACTTCGAGCAGCTGGCCGCGGCGGCGGGCCGGCGGGTCGTCACGCCGTATCGCCCGGTCTGCCCCTAGGGCCGGGGGCCAGAGTCGGGGGTCCAGAGCCGGGGGCCAGGGGTCCGGGACCACGGCACTAGGCGGAATCGCGCCCGGGTCCTGCCAGACTCGGACCATGGCTGAGATCGAGATCGACGGCGCCCCCGCCGACGCGGCGCGGGTGGCGGCGCTGGGGCTGCTGAACTACGGGCACTTCACCACCCTGCGCGTCGGGACCGGCCGGGTCCGGGGCCTCGCGCTGCACCTGGAGCGGCTGGTCCGGGACTGCCGGGCGCTGTTCGGCGCCGAGCTGGACCCGGCCGTCGTGCGCGAGAGGATCCATGCGGTGCTGCCGCCGGACGGCGCGGAGGCGATCGTCCGGGTCACCGTCTACGACCCGGAGCTCGGCCTGGAGCGCCCGTCCGGGCCGGCCGCGCCGAGCCTGCTGGTCACCACCCGCCCGGCCCCGGCCGCCGCGCCCGGCCCGCTGCGGGTGCGCACGGTCGCGTACGTCCGGGAGGCGCCGGAGGTGAAGCACGTCGGGCTGTTCGGCCTGATCCGCCACCGCCGCAGCGCCCAACTCGCAGGGTTCGACGACGCGTTGCTGGTGGACCCGGCGGGCCGGGTGACCGAGGGCGCCACCTGGAACGTCGGCTTCGTCGACGACGGCGGCCGCGTGGTCTGGCCGCAGGGCCCGAGCCTGCCGGGCGTCACCGCCGCGCTGCTCGCCCGCGCGTACGGCGGGCCGCAGGGGCGCGGGCCGGTGGACGCCGTCGAGGTCGACCGGTTCAAGGCCGCGTTCGCGGTGAACGCGGGCGTCGGCGTCCGCCCGGTGGCGGCGATCGACGGCACGCGGTTCGACGCGGACCACCCCGTCCTCGACGAACTCCGCGCCGCCTACCAGGGGGTGGCGGCCGACCCGGTGTGAGCCGGGGGCGAGGGCGCCTCCGCGGCCGTCCCGTCCCCCGACCGGGTGACATCCGGCGGCCCGAACGGGCGCAAAGGGATCACTCGGATGCCCAACCCCCGTTATTGCCCGTGATCGTGATGCCGGATCAGCTACGCTCTCGCCCGCCCCGCCCCACCCGCCGAGCAGAGAGTAGCCCGGAATGACCAGTCCTCCCGCGGCCCCCGCGCCCCGCTGGCCGCTGATCCTCCTGCGCGTCACCTCGACCACGCTGGGCCTGCTGGCCGTCCTCCAGGTCATGCTGGCCGGGAGCTTCCTCAACGGCACCTACGAGTCCCTCAAGGACCACGAGGGCAACGCGATGACGCTGGCCACCGTCGCCGTGCTGCAGCTCGCGGTGGCCGTCCTGGTCCGGTGGCCGGGGCGCGGGCCGCTGTGGCCGCTGTGGAGCACCGCCGTCCTGACGGTGGCCGTCATCGGCCAGATCACCGCCGGCTACGGCCGGGCCCTCGGCGTGCACGTCACGCTCGGCGTCCTGCTGGTCAGCGGCATCCTGTTCGCGCTGGTCGGCGCCTGGCGCGAGCCGCTGCCCGCCCGAGCCGCCGTGGCCGAGCCGGGGCCGGACGGCAGCGGTCGGCTGCCCAGGCCGGGCGGGCCCGTGGAGGTGGCCAAGTGAACCGCCGCCGTTTCCTCGGCATCGGCGCCTCCGTCCTCGGCGCGGGCGCGCTGGCCGCCGTCGCGGCCCCCTCCGCGGCCCGGCTGCTGGCCGAGGGCCGCCCGGGCCGACTGCTGAGCAGCGGGCTCGAACTGCCGCCGGCGTTCCAGGTGCCGCTGCCGGTGCCGCCGGTGCTCAAGCCGGTCGGCGGCGACGACACGGGCGACCGGTACGAGATCGTCCAGCAGGTCGCCAAGCTGGAGATCCTGCCGGGCGTCAGGACCGAGGCCTGGACGTACGGCGGCAGCTTTCCGGGGCCGACGGTGGTCACCCGCTCCGGCCGGGCGGCGGTGGTCAAGCACCGCAACGAGCTGCCGGTGCCGTCCGTCGTCCACCTCCACGGCGGGCACACCCCGGCCGACAGCGACGGCTACCCGGTCGACCTGCTGCTGCCCGTCGGGTCGAGCGGGAGCGCCGGAGCCGACGCCATGGCCGGGATGCCCGGCATGGAGCACCACGCGGCCGGGAAGTCCGTCACCGGCGAGCGCGTCCACACCTATCCGGGTCACCAGCGCGCCGCCACCCTCTGGTACCACGACCACCGGATGGGCTTCACCGGCCCGGGCGTCTGGCGCGGCCTGGCCGGCTTCCACCTCGTCCACGACGACGAGGAGGCCGCCCTGCCGCTACCGCACGGCGACCGCGACCTGCCGCTCATGCTCGCCGACCGCTCCTTCGCCGAGGACGGCTCGTTCCGGTACCCGGCGGTGGGGGCCGACCGGCCCGGGGTCACCGCCGACTACGCGAACGGCGTCCTCGGCGACGTCATCCTCGTCAACGGCGCGCCCTGGCCCCGCCTCGACGTCGACCGGGCGCGCTACCGGCTGCGGTTCCTCAACGCCTCCAACGCCCGCCTCTACCGCCTCGAACTCGACCCCCAGCCGTCCGGCGGCGACGCCCTCGTCCAGATCGGCTCGGACGGCGGCCTGCTGGCGGCGCCCGTCGCCCACGACGCGCTGGAGATCGCCCCCGCCGAGCGCTTCGACGTCGTCGTCGACTTCTCCCGCTACCCGCCCGGTACCGCCGTGCGCCTGCTGAACCGGTTCGGCAGCGGCCGGACCGCCGAGGTCATGCGCTTCGACGTCTCCTCCCGGCAGGTCTCCGACGACGCGACGGTGCCCGAGCGGCTGTCCACGATCGAGGAGCTCGACGCCTCCGCCGCCGCGACCACCCGCGACTTCACCTTCCGGCGCAGCCGCGGCGACGGCTGGACGATCAACGGGGACCCGTACGAGCCGGGCCGCTCCGTCGCGGCCCCGGCCCTCGGCGCCACCGAGATCTGGCGCTTCTCCACCGACCTGCACCACCCCGTCCACGTGCACCTCAACCACTTCCAGGTGCTGTCGCGCAACGGCAAGGAGCCGGGGCCGTACGACGCCGGGTGGAAGGACACCGTCGACCTGCGGCCGGCCGAGGTGATGGAGGTGCTCGTGCGGTTCACCGACTACGCGGGGACGTACATGCTGCACTGCCACAACCTGGAGCACGAGGACATGGCGATGATGGCCGACTTCACCGTGCAGTGACCCACCCTCCGGACTCACCTCCCAAGAACCGTCACCGCTCGGCGACCGGGAGGTGACGTCCGGAAACCGCCCCGGTGAACGGGGACCGGGCATGGCCCCGCCGGAACCGGGGGATCATCCGTTCGGCGCAGCGCCGGAGGGCGCGCGGTGCGCCCTCCGGCGGCCGTCGCCTAGCGTCGCCCGGAGGGGTACCCGCCGAGGCCGACCGAGGAGCCGCGCATGACCACGCCCGCCGAACGCCGCCGCCAGGGCCGGGCCGCCCGCGAGCGGGTCTCCCGCTCCGCCCACGGCCGCTGGATCCCCGCCGCCGACCGGCCCGACCCGGTCGCGGTGCTGGAGCGGCAGGGCGAGGACCGGGTCGCGCGGCTGCTGCCGATCCGCTACGGCCGCATGGCCGCCACCCCCTTCACATTCCTGCGCGGCGCCGCCGCCGTGATGGCCGCCGACCTCGCGGCCGGGCCCGACACCGGCCTGACCGTCCAGCTCTGCGGCGATGCCCACCTGGTCAACTTCGGCCTGTACGCCTCGCCGGAGCGTGCCCTGCTCTTCGACGTCAACGACTTCGACGAGACGTACCCGGGGCCCTTCGAGTGGGACGTCAAGCGCCTCGCCGCCAGCGTCGCCGTCGCCGCCCGCGACAACGGGCACGACGAGGAGCGCGTGCGCCGGGCCGCGCTGAGCGCCGCCCTGGGCTACGCCGCCGCGCTGCGCCGGCTGGCCGGGCTGCGCGAGCTCGACGTCTGGTACAGCCGGATCGACAGCGCCGACCTGCTGCCGCTGGTGCACCGGGGCAAGCAGCGCCGGCGGGTCGAGGCGGACCTCGCCGCCGCCCGGCGCCGCACCAGCCTGCAGGCCTTCGGCAAGCTCACCGAGGAGCGGGACGGACGGCGGCGCATCGTCAGCGCGCCGCCGCTGATCGAGCCGGTGTCGAAGACCGAACTGCGCTCCGTCGGCAAGGTGTACAGCGACTACCGGGCCACCCTCGCCGAGGACCGCCGGGTCCTGCTCGACCGCTTCCGCTTCGTCGACGCGGCGGTGAAGGTGGTCGGCGTGGGCAGCGTCGGCACCCGCTGCTACGTCGTCCTGCTGGAGGGCCGGGACGGGCGCGACCCGCTGTTCCTCCAGCTCAAGGAGGCCGGGCGCTCGGTGCTGGAGGACCACCTGCCGGCGACGCGGGTGGACGCCGAGGTCGCCGCACACCACGGCGGGCGGCGCGTCGTCACCGGCCAGCACCTCATGCAGGCGGCGAGCGACATCTTCCTCGGCTGGACCACGGGCCCGGCCGGGCGGCACTTCTACGCCCGCCAGCTGCGCGACATGAAGGGCACGGCGGACGTCGCGGACATGGCCCCGGCCGGCCTGCGCGCCTACGCCGACCTGTGCGGCCGCACCCTCGCCCGCGCCCACGCCCGCACCGGCGACCGGCTCGCCATCGCGGGCTACCTCGGCGCGGCCGACACCTTCGCGGAGGCGATCGCCGACTTCGCGGTGCTGTACGCGGACCGCACGAAGCTCGACCACGCGGAACTGGTGGCCGCGATCGGAGAGGGGCGCATCAAGGCGACCCGGGGCGTGTGAGCGCCCGGCCGGGGGCAGGCCCCGCGCTGACCGACCGTCAGCGGCGTTGTCGGTGGCGTGTGCCAGGGTGGCCCCATGTTGGCGATCACGGTGCAGGAGAACGACGGGACACGGCACGTCGGGGCGGGTGCGGACGCCCTCGGCGCGCTGGTCGGGCGGCTGGGCGCGGACGGGGACAACTTCGTCGTCGTCCAGCGGGTGCCCGACCTGCCCGACGTCTACATCCAGGTCTGGCACGCCGAGGGCGGCGACTACTCCCTGGAGCACCGGGACGGCTCCGCCGACCGGCACTACGAGGTCACGCTCGACCGGCCGGAGCCGGTCGTCGCCGCCATGCTGGGCTGGGCGCGCCGTGAGCCCGGCTGGGGCGAGGGGCTGGACTGGAAGCCGCTCGGCACGGGCCCGGCGCCCGAGCCCGTGCCCCCGCTCGACCTGCCGGCCGGCGAGCGCCGCGACCTGGAGGAGCGGCTGCGCCTCACCCTGGCCTGCGGCTACACCACCCGCGCCGCGCTGGCCGAGGAGGCCGAGGAGTACCTGCTCTCCCCGGGCAGCCGTCCGGTCTCCCGCGAGCAGGCCGAGCAGCTGGCCGACCGGCTGTGGCTGGAGCGCGTCGGCGAGCAGACCGGCTGGGTCGGCGAGACGGACCCGGAACGCCTCGCCCGCGCCTTCGCCGCCCTGGACGCCGAGGGCATCACGGCCCGCGAGCACTTCACCTGCTGCCGCACCTGCGGCGAGGCCGAGATCGGCGCCGAGGGCGCGTCCGACGCCCGGGGCTACGTCTACTTCCACACCCAGTGCACGGAGTCGGCCGCCCGCGGCCACGGCCTCTCGCTCCTCTACGGCGGCTTCGACGGCTCCCGGCTCACCACGACCGCCGTCGGCCACGAGGTGGTGGCCGCCCTCGCGGACGCCGGCCTGCCGGCCGTGTGGAACGGCGACGCCGCCCGTGCGATCGAGATACGCCCGCTGACCTGGCGCAAACGACTGGTGGGCTGACCGGTGGGCGACGACGCCGAGGCCCCGGCCGATGGGCGGTTCGTCGTGGTGACGGTGACGGTGGCGCGGTCGGCCGGTGGCGCGGTGGTCGAGCGGGTGATGGACCACTGGGCGGCCGCGATCGGCGGGACCGAGTGGTGGGCGGGCAACGAATGGTGCGTTACGGAACCAGCAGGCGCAGGGCGTTCGGGACGGCGGTGACCTCGACCGGCAGCGGGGCGATGAACTCGCCGTCGGCGTAGGACGTGATGCCGGGGGACTCGATCCGCAGGGACGGGGTGCGGTGGGTCTCCACCTCGGGGTGGTGCACGTGGGTGCCCTTGAAGACCGTCGGGAAGAAGCGGGCGATCCGCAGCCGGGGCATCGCGGCGACGAGGGTGACGTCGAGCAGGCCGTCGTCGGGGAGTGCGGCGGGGCAGATGAGCATGCCGCCGCCGTAGCTGCGGGTGTTGCCGACGGCGGCCAGGGTGAGGTCGCGCTCGATGACGGTGCCGTCGGCGAGGGTGATGCGGAAGGGCAGCGGGCGCAGGTTGGCGAACTCGGCGAGGATGGCGAGGTTGTAGCGCATCCGGCCGCGCGGCCAGCGCAGGCGGTTGGTGCGGTCGCTGACCAGGGAGTCGAAGCCGGTGGCGAGGACGGAGCCGAACCAGTGGGCCGTCCCGTCCGGGCCGGTGATCCGGCCGAGGTCGACGGTGCGGGTCCGCCCGGCGGCGATGACGTCGGCGGCGGCCTCGGGGGCGTCGCGCGGCAGGTCGTACTCGCGGGCGTGGTCGTTGCCGGTGCCCGCGGGGACGACCCCGAGCGGGACGGCGGTGCCGGCGACGGCCTGGAGCGCGAGGTTGACCATGCCGTCCCCGCCGACCACGGCGAGCGCGTCGGCCCCGCCCGCGACGGCCTCGCGGGCGAGGCGGGCGGCGTCCTCGGCGTCGCGCCCGGAGTGGCGCTCGACCTCGACGCCGAGCGCCCGCAGCCGGGCGACGGCCCGCTCGGCGGCGGGCGCGGCGTGTCCCGCGCCCGCCGCCGGGTTGGCCAGCAGCGCGACGGTTCTCGGCGCGCGCGCCGTCACGGGATCAGCTTGCCCGGGTTGAGGATGCCCGCCGGGTCGAGCTCGGCCTTGACCGCGCGCAGGATCCGCACGCCCAACTCGCCGATCTCCTCGGTCATCCAGGGCCGGTGGTCGGCGCCGACGGCGTGGTGGTGGGTGATGGTGCCGCCCGCCGCGACGATCGCGTCGCAGGCCGCGTGCTTGGCGGCGCCCCACCGGGTGAGGGGGTCCTCGCCGAGGGCGGCGACGACGGTGAAGTAGAGCGAGGCGCCGGTCGGGTAGACGTGCGAGATGTGGCAGAGCACGAGCGCGCCGGGCAGCGCGGTGGTGAGCGCCTCGGTGACGGCGCTCCGCAGCCGCGGCAGGCGGCTCCAGTTCGTCGCCGTCTCCAGGGTCTCGCAGAGCGCGCCGGCGCCGAGCAGGGAGTCCCGCAGGTAGGGGGCGTTGAAGCGGCCGTGCTCCCAGGCGCGGGCGGGGGCCTCGCCGAGCGAGGTGCCGCCGGCCGCGAGGAGCACCTCGCGGGTGAGCCGGTGCCGGGCGGCGACCTGCTCCGCGGTGCCCTCGAAGACGGTGACGGCGAGGCAGCCGCTGACCGCGGGCGAGCCGCCGATCTGCTCGGTCATGGCCAGGTTGACCATGGTCTCGGCCTCGTCGGAGAGCCGGATGACGGTCGGTCCGGTGCCCTGCTGCTCGACGGCGCGCAGGGCGGCGGCGCCGGTCGCGAAGTCGGGGAAGCTCCAGGCCTCGTAGGCCTTCACGGCGGGCAGCGGGTGCACGCGGACCCGGACGGCGGTGATGATGCCGAGGGCGCCCTCCGAGCCGAGGAAGAGCTCGCGCAGGTCGGGGCCGGCGGCGGAGGCCGGGGCGCGGCCGAGGTCCAGCACGCCGACCGGGGTGACGACGCGCAGCCCGCGGACCATGTCGTCGAAGCGCCCGTGGCCGGCCGAGTCCTGGCCGGAGGAGCGGGTGGCCGCGAAGCCGCCGATGGTCGCGAAGCGGAAACTCTGCGGGTAGTGGCCGAGTTCGTGGCCGCGCTCGGCGAGCAGCGCTTCCGCGGCCGGGCCGGTGAGGCCGGCGCCGAGGAGGGCCTCGCCCGAGGTCTCGTCGAGGTCGAGCAGCTGGTCGAAGCGGCGCAGGTCGAGCGAGACGACGGCGTTCAGCCCGCCGCGCTCGGGGTCGAGGCCGCCGACCACGCTGGTGCCGCCGCCGAACGGCACGACGGCGATGCGGCGTTCGGCGCACAGCGCGAGCAGGGCGGCGATCTCGTCCTCGCTGCCGGGCAGCACGACGGCGTCGGGCGCGTCCTGCGGCTCGCGGCTGCGGCGGCGCAGCAGGTCGGGGGTGGACTTGCCACCGGCGCGGGGGAGGCGGTCGGCGTCGGCGGCGCTCACGTGCGCCTCGCCGACGGCGGCGGCGAGCGCCTTGAGGTCGGCGTCGGTGAGCCGGGAGGGGCGCAGGCGGACCTCGTCGGCGGTGGGGCCGGGCTCGGCGTCGCCGGTGACGCCGAGGGCGGCCGCGAGCAGTCCCTTGATGTCCGCGGACAGCTCCTTGGCGAGGGCCGGGTCGCCCCAGGCGTCCCACTTCATCGGGGGGAGCGGCAGCGCGGCGTCGGCCGGGCCCGCTTGCGTCTCAGGTGCCATGCGTTACAGTTTCACACATCATGTCAAGTAGTAACGCCGGCTCCCCGGCCTCCCAGGACGCCCCGCAGTCGCGCAGCACCGACGACGCGATCCTCGACGCCGCCGCCGAGCTGATCGTCCACCTCGGCGTGCGCCGGACGCAGCTGGCCGAGATCGCCCGCCGCGCCGGGGTCAGCCGGCCGACCGTCTACCGGCGCTGGCCGGACGTGAAGGCGGTGATCGGCGCGCTGCTCACCCGGGAGATCCTGGTGGCCACCCAGGAGGGCGACGTGCTGGACGTGCACGACCGCGAGACCTTCGTCGACCGCGTCGTCGAGGTCGCCGTCCGCCTGCGCGACCACCCGGTGCTCGGGGCCCTGCTGCACTCGGACGACTCCGACCTGCTCCTGGAGTACGTCGTCGAACGGCTCGGCGCCAGCCAGCGCGGCCTCCTGGAGGCGCTGCGCACCGGCATCGAGCAGGGCCAGGCGCACGGCTCGATCCGGGCCGGCGAGCCGCTCGAACTGGCCGCCATGGTGCTCCTGATCGCCCAGTCCACCGTCCAGTCGCACCGCATGGTCGCCTCCCTGCTCCCCGAGGCGGCCTGGCGGCGCGAACTGGCCCGAGCGTTGAACGGATACCTCGCGCCATGACGCCTCCCTCCACTCCCTCCACGCCGGCCGCGGGCCCCTTCGCGGGGTCGAGCCGGCTCAACGGCATCAGGCGGGCGGTGGAGCTGGACGCGCTCGCCGACCGGCCGCAGGTCGACCTGCTGGTGATCGGCGGCGGCGTCACCGGCGCCGGCGTGGCCCTGGACGCCGCCGCGCGCGGCCTGCGCACGGTCCTCGTCGAGTCCCGCGACCTCGCGTTCGGCACCAGCCGCTGGAGCTCCAAGCTGGTGCATGGCGGCCTGCGCTACCTCGCCTCCGGGCGGATCGGCGTGGCCCGCGAGAGCGCCGTCGAGCGCGGGGTGCTGATGACCCGCACCGCGCCGCACCTCATCCGGGCACTGCCCCAGCTCGTGCTGCTGCTCCCGGACCTGCTGCGCCCCGGGCAGGGCGCGCTGATCCGCGCCGGCTTCCACGCCGGCGACGCGCTGCGGCTGAGCGCCGGCACGCCGGGCGCGCTGCTGCCCCGGATGCGCCGGATCGACGCCGAGCGGACCCGCCGCCTGGTGCCGGGCGTCCGGACGGCCGGGCTGCGCGGCGCACTCGTCGCGCACGACGGCCAACTCGTGGACGACGCACGGCTGGTGCTCGCGCTGGCCAGGACGGCCGCGCAGTACGGCGCGACGGTGCTGACCCGGGTCCGCGCCGAGGACGTCACCGGCGGCTCGGCCCGGCTGGTCGACACGGTCGGCGGCCACGAACTGACGATCCGCGCCGGCGCCGTGATCAACGCCACCGGCGTGTGGGCGGGCGAGGTGGACCCGTCGATCCGGCTGCGCCCCAGCCGCGGCACCCACGTCCTGGTCGACGCCGCCGCGCTCGGCCACCCGACGGCCGCGCTCACCGTGCCGGTGCCCGGCTCGACCAGCCGCTTCGTCTTCGCACTGCCGCAGCAGCTCGGGCGGGTCGCGATCGGCCTCACCGACGAGGACGCGCCGGGCCCGATCCCGGACGAGCCGGTGCCGACGGACGGCGAGATCGGCTTCCTCCTCGACACCGTCAACGCGGCCCTGAGTACCGCGCTGACCAGGGCGGACGTCCGCGGCGCCTACGCCGGGCTGCGCCCGCTGATCGACACCGGGGGCGGGAGCACGGCCGACATCTCCCGCGAGCACGCGGTGCTGGAGTCCCCGTCGGGGATGGTCACGGTGGTCGGCGGCAAGCTCACCACCTACCGGCGGATGGCCGAGGACGCGGTGGACGCCGCCGTCCGCCTGCGCGGCCTCCCGGCGCGGGCGTGCTGGACGGCCCGGCTGCCGCTGGTCGGCGCCCCCGGGCACCGCGACAGCCGCCCGCTCCCGGAGCGCGGTGTGCCCGCCTCGCTGCTCGCCCGCCACGGCGGCGCTGCGGCGGAGGTGCTGGAGGCCGGCGAGCTCACGCCGGTCGCCGAGGGGATCGACGTGACGCGCGCGGAGATCGCCTACGCCGTGACCCACGAGGGCGCGCTGGACGTGGCGGACGTGCTCCACCGCCGGACCAGGATCGGCCTGGTGGCGGAGGACGCGGGGCGGGCGGCGAAGGCCGTCGAGGAGATCCTGACGGAGTGCCAGGAAAGCTGACGGAGCGTCAGGAAGGCTGGCGGTCGAAGGGCTTGAGGTCGGGCTCGACCCACTCGGTCCGGGCGCGGTCGTCGGCGAGCGTCCCGGGCCGGTAGTGGCGGGCGAGCAGCCCCTTGTCGAACAGGTCGGGGTGGCGGTCGGCGAAGGCGGTGAAGTCCTCGTCGTCGGTGGCGTGTCGAGCGACCAGCTCGACCCAGGCCCGGGTCATCGTCACGTGGAACTTCTGCGGCGCCCCGGCCCGGGTGGCGGTGGCCCGGATGCCGTCGGCGACCAGGGTGAGCGCCGCGGCGCGGCCGTGCCGCCGGACGGCGAGCCAGGTGAGGTGGACGTGCCGGCGGTGGTCGAAGCGCTCGGCGCCGGCCGTCACCTCCTGCATCAGGGCGGTGAACTCGGCTGGTGCGGCGGCGGGTTCGGGCGCCGCCGCCAGTGTGGACGCCGGTATGGACGCGGGTGCGGCGGGAGTGTGCGGGGTGTCGTGCGGGGTCATGCGGAAGCCTTCGTCAGGGCCAGGAGCACGGCGTGGAAGCCGTCCACCTGTGCGGGGGTGAGGTCGCGGAGCGCGCGGTGCTCCAGGCCGGTCACGGTCCGCCGGACGGTGTCGGCGGCCTGCCGGCCGGAGGCGGTGAGCTCGACCAGGACCGAGCGGCGGTCGCCGGCGCGGGCGCCGCGGGTGATGTGGCCGCGCTGCTCCAGGCGGTCGAGCACCCCGGTCAGGGTGGTCGGCCGGGTGCCGACGGCGGCGCCCAGCTCGGAGGCCGTCCGGGCCCGCCCGTCGGAGAGGTTGGCGAGCGCGTTGATCTCGGAGGCGGTGAGGCCGAGGACGGCCAGTTCGGCGGCCAGCAGCTGGAGCGTGGCGTGGGTGGCCCGCTGGAGCGCGAGCAGCGCGGAGGCGCCGGGAGCGCCGTGGGTGTCAGGAGCGTCGAGGGCGCCGTGAGCGTCGAGGGCGCCGGGCTCGGCGGCCTCGGGGGGTTCGGGATCGGACGTCACGTTTCCGGATATTACGGTTCCGTAGTATCCCGGGCAAGCCGGGCGCGCGGCTCAGCGTCCGACCCGCTCCGGCATCGCCCGCGCCGCCCCGGCCAGTTCCAGCACGCACGTGAGCGGATGCTCCGCGACCCCCGTGCGGTCCAGCCGCACGGCGAGCGGCACCGGCGGTTCCTCGGCGAGCTGTCCGGCCAGCGTCAGCGGGTAGGAGCCGTGCCCGTGCACGCGGTGGAACGCGCACTCCTTGCCGTCCACCAGCAGTTCGGTCTCGGTGATCCAGCCGGAGCGGACGTTGACGGTGACCGAGTGGCCGGCCTGGTCGAGGTGGAAGCTGTGCCGCTGGCGCATCGGATCCTCCCGCGCGGTCGCGGGGCGGGGCGCCCCGCCCGCACGGCCAGTGTAGGTCGGCCGCCCCGGCCGGGCCCGTCCGTGCGGAAGCCGGGCCCGTCCGCGTGGAAACCCGGCCCGTCCGCGTGGAAACCGGGCCGGCCGCTGGAAACCCGGTGGTCGCGGAGCTGCGCGGGCCGCGGCCGGTTCCCGCGCGCGTCCCTGAGAAAAGCCGGGGGTCGGCAGCGACCGCAGGTGGATTCTCGTGATCTCTACAGTGTTGTAGATTCCTCGGCAGGGAGAGATCCGAGGAGGGAATCGTGGGAGTTTCGCTGGCCAAGGGCGGCAACGTCTCGCTGAGCAAGGAGGCGCCCGGTCTGAGCGCCGTGATCATCGGGCTCGGCTGGGACGTCCGGACCACCACCGGTGCGGACTACGACCTGGACGCCAGCGCGCTGCTCTGCAACGCCCTCGGCAAGGTCGTGTCGGACCAGCACTTCGTGTTCTTCAACAACCTGCGCAGCCCGGAGGGTTCGGTCGAGCACAGCGGCGACAACCTGACCGGTGGCGGCGACGGTGACGACGAGCAGATCAAGGTCGACCTGGCCCGGGTGCCCGCCGACGTGGCGAAGGTGGTCTTCCCGGTGTCGATCTACGACGCCGACGCCCGCATGCAGAACTTCGGGCAGGTCCGCAACGCATTCATCCGCGTCGTCAACCAGGCCAACGGGCAGGAGATCGCCCGCTACGACCTGAGCGAGGACGCCTCCACCGAGACCGCGATGGTCTTCGGCGAGCTGTACCGCAACGGCGGCGAGTGGAAGTTCCGCGCGATAGGCCAGGGCTACGCCTCCGGCCTGCGCGGCATCGCGAGCGACTACGGCGTCAACGTCTGACCGTCCGGCCCGTCTTCACGGGCCCAGGCGGTGTGCCGAGCGGGCCGCGCGACATGCGCGGCCCGCTCGTCCGCGTTCGTTCAGGTCCCCGGCCGTGAGCCGAGGGGGCTGCCGCCGAAACCCCCGCTGCCGGTGACCTGTCGGTGCCACCAGTCGGCCATCGCGGGTTCGTCCATGGCCGACCAGTCCGGCGCGTCGACGACCTGCGCCGCGCCGAGCCGGCGGCCCAGGTCCACCAACTCCAGCCCCGCCGTGCCCCGTTCGCGCTCGTAGACGGACAGTGCGGCGGTCCACGAACCGTCGGCGCCGCGCACTGCCTCCTCGAAGGCGTGCGCGTCCTGGAGGGCCTTCACCGCGCCGCTGGTGTTGTGCGGGCGCACGACCGTGGCGGCGTCGCCGGCGAGCAGCAGGCGCCCGGCCGTGCGCCGCGGGGTCGCGAGGTCGTAGATCGGCTGGAGGAAGGTGCGCTCCGGCGGGGTCAGGGTGACCACGGCAGCCCAGTACGGCGGCAGCCGCCGTTCGGCGAGCTCGGCGAGTTCGTCCGCGCGCCCGGCGTCCAGCGCGCCCGCCGGGATGCTGGTCGGGCCGCTCAGGCGCAGCCAGTCGGGGGTGGGTGCGTAGAAGACCCAGTTCACCTGGGTGGTGCCGGGGTCGACGCCCGGGATGCGGTAGAGCACGACCTGGCCGCCCGGGTAGCAGACCGTCGCGCACTCCTCCTCCGGCCAGGCCCGCGCCCCGCCGGGCAGCTGTTCCAGCAGCGTGGCGTCGTAACTGCCGCGCCAGCACACGTACCCGGCGTACTCGGGTCCCACCTGCGGGCAGACGGCCTCGCGGACCGCCGAGCGGTAGCCGTCCGCGCCGATCACCAGGTCGTACGGCTCGCGGCCCCCGTGGCCGTCGGCCACCCAGGCGCCGTCGCCGTCGCCGTCGCCGACCTCCGTGACCGTCGTGCCGAGGCGGAACTCGACGTTGGCGGGCGTCCGTGCGCGCAGGGACTGCCAGAGCACGCCCCAGTGGAACGAGTGGAACTCGAACGGCTGGGTCCACAGCCGCCGTCCGCGCGCGTCGCCGCCCGGCGTGTCGTCGCGGGTGACCCAGCGGCGCAGGGCGAGGCGGTGGCGGCGGACGTCCGCCGGGACGTGCCCGGCGTCGACGAGCTCGGTGAAGCGGGCGTCCTGCATGCAGAGGCCGACGCCGCGGTCCTCCAGCAGGCCCGGACTGCGCTCCAGGACCACGACCTGCTCGGCCCCCTGCCGGGCCGCCGCCCGGGCGAAGGCGCTTCCGGCGATGCTGCCGCCGACCACGGCGATCGAGCCACCCCTCATGTCCGTCCCCTCCTGTGCATCCGATTGCCCGACTGCTTCGAATGATTCGACTGCTCCGGCGTTGCCCGTGCCAGGACGATACCGCCGCGCCATTATGCAACTAGTTGCACATGGCTCCGGGCGTCCCCTACCCTGCGGTAACCAGAGCACCCCCGCCCTCCAGGAGACGTCGATGAGCGCCACGCCCGGCAGCCCCTACCCCCACCTGCTCAGCCCGCTCGACCTCGGCTTCACCACCCTGCCCAACCGCGTGGTGATGGGCTCGATGCACGTCGGCCTGGAGGAGGCCCCCGACGGCTTCGACCGCATGGCCGCCTTCTACGCCGAGCGCGCCCGCGGCGGCGTCGGCCTGATCGTCACCGGCGGCATCGCCCCCAACGAGGCCGGGCGCCCCTGGGAGGGCGGCGCGATGCTCACCACCGAGGAGGAAGCGGACAAGCACCGCGTCGTCACCGACGCCGTGCACGCGGCCGGCGGCAGGATCGCGATGCAGATCCTCCACTTCGGCCGCTACGCCTACCACCGCGACCTCGTCGCCCCCAGCGCGCTCCAGGCGCCGATCAGCCCGTTCGTCCCGAACGCGCTCACCGCCGAGCAGGTCGAGCAGACCGTCGAGGACTTCGTGCGCTGCGCCGAGCTCGCCCGCCGCGCCGGCTACGACGGCGTCGAGATCATGGGCTCCGAGGGCTACCTGATCAACGAGTTCGTCGTCGCGGCCACCAACCGGCGCGAGGACGAGTGGGGCGGGCCGTACGAGCGGCGGATGCGCTTCCCGGTCGAGATCGTCCGCCGGGTCCGCGAGCGGGTCGGCGAGGACTTCATCATCGTCTACCGCCTCTCCATGCTCGACCTCGTGCCCGGCGGCTCCACCCTCGCCGAGGTCGTGCAGCTCGCCCAGGCCGTCGAGGCGGCCGGCGCGAGCATCATCAACACCGGCATCGGCTGGCACGAGGCCCGCATCCCCACCATCGCCACCTCGGTGCCGCGCGGCGGCTTCGCGTGGGTCACCAAGAAGGTGATGGGCTCGGTCGGCATCCCGCTCGTCACCACCAACCGCATCAACACCCCGGAGATGGGGGGGGGGGGGGGGGGGCCGGGGGGCCCCCCCCCGGGGGCGGGGGGGGCGCCCCCCCCGGCGCGCCCCCCCCCCGAACCGCCCCACACACTCTCTCGCCCCCCACGGGACACCCCGCGGGCGCCCGCCCCCCGGCGGGCGCCCCCGGCCCCGGCCGCCCCCCGGCCCCCCCACGGCTACGCCGACCTGGTGTCGATGGCCCGCCCGCTGCTCGCCGACGCCGACTTCGTCGCCAAGGCCGCCGACGGCCGCGCCGACTCCATCAACACCTGCATCGGCTGCAACCAGGCCTGCCTCGACCACACCTTCAACCTCCAGATCACCTCCTGCCTGGTCAACCCGCGCGCCTGCCACGAGACCGAGCTCGTGCTCTCGCCGACCAAGCTCCGCAAGCGCATCGGCGTCGTCGGGGCCGGCCCGGCCGGGCTCGCGTTCACCGTCTCGGCCGCCGAACGCGGCCACGACGTCACGCTGTTCGACGCGGCCGACGCGATCGGCGGGCAGCTGAACATCGCCCGCCGCATCCCCGGCAAGGAGGAGTTCGACGAGACGCTGCGCTACTACCGCACCCGGCTGGCCGAGCTGGGCGTCACCCAGCGCCTCGGCGCCGTCGTCACCGCCGAACAGCTCACCGCCGAGGGCTTCGACGAGATCGTCCTCGCCACCGGCGTCACCCCCCGCACCCCCGCGGACCTCCCCGGCGTCGACCACCCCAGCGTGGTCGGCTACCTCGACGTCCTGCGCGACGGCGCCCACGTCGGCGAGCGCGTCGCGATCCTCGGCGCCGGCGGCATCGGCTTCGACGTCGCCGAGTACCTCACCGACCAGGGCGACGCCGCCAGCCTCAACCCGCCCGCCTTCCAGGCCAAGTGGGGCATCGACGCGGAGTACCGGGAGCGCGGCGGCCTGCGCCGGCCCGAGCAGCCCAAGCCCCCGCGCCAGGTGCACCTGCTCCAGCGCAAGACCACCAAGGTCGGCGCCGGACTCGGCAAGACCACCGGCTGGATCCACCGCACCGAACTCAAGCACCGCGGCGTCAAGATGGTCGCCGGCGTCACCTACGACCTCATCGACGACGCCGGACTGCACGTCACCATCGACGGCGAGCGCCAGCTCCTGCCCGTCGACACCGTCGTGCTCTGCACCGGCCAGGAACCGCGCCGCGACCTCGACGCCGAGCTGCGCGCCCTCGGCCGCACCCCGCACCTGATCGGCGGCGCCGACGTGGCCGCCGAACTCGACGCCAAGCGGGCCATCAAGCAGGGCACCGAGCTGGCGGCGGCGCTGTAGTCGCGAACGGCCCCTAGGATCGACCGCATGTCGCTGCCCCACGCCATCCTCACCGCCCTGCTGGAGAGACCCTCCTCGGGACTGGAGCTGACCAGGCGCTTCGACAAGTCGATCGGTTTCTTCTGGCCCGCGACCCACCAGCAGATCTACCGCGAGCTGGGCCGGCTGGAGGCCTCCGGACACATCCGGGCCCTCCCGCAGGCCGGCCCGGCCCGCGGCCAGAAGAAGGAGTACGAGGTGCTGGCGGCCGGCCGCGCCGAGCTCGAACGCTGGACGGCCGAGGGCTCCGACCCGCGGGCCGTCCGCGAACCGCTGCTGCTGCGGCTGCGCGCCGCGGCCGTCGTCGGCTCCGCCGGTCTCGACGCCGAGCTCCGGCGGCATCTCGCTCTTCACCAGGCGCAGTTGGCCGACTACCTGCGGATCGAGCAGCACGACTTCCCGGCCGAACGCGCCGACGACGAGAACCGGCTCCAGCACGCCGTGCTGCGGGCCGGCATCGGTCTGGAGACGTTCTGGGTGGAGTGGCTCACCGCGACCCTGGACGCGCTGCCGGCCGACTGACCTGCGGCTTTCCGTCCCCGCGCGCTCCCCGCCGACCCCGGTGGGACACTGGTGGCCTGTCCCTGCCCGAACTCTCGACCGGGGGCCCGCATGTCTCACTCCAGGCCGCTCCACGCCCTCACCGCCGCAGCGCTCGTCGCGGCGGTCGTCTTAGGCCCGGCGCACCTGGCCGCCGCGGCGCCGGCGCAGGACCTCCCCACGGCCGACCAGCTCAAGGCGGCGCTGCTCACCGTCGACGACGTCGGCCCCGGCTACACCGAGGTCCCCACCACCAGCAGCCCCGCCCCCGGCGAGAACCCCTCCCCGGCCAGCGGCTGCGACGCCCTCAGCGCGCTCATCAACATGCACGCGGACGCCACCCCGACGCCCGGGAGCCCGCACGTCGAGGCCGAACTCGACGGCGAGGACGGCAACCCGATGGTGACCGAGAACCTCACCGCCGAGGACGCGGGCAAGCTCACCACCGACTTCAACACCGCCACCGACGCGTTCCGCACCTGCCACCAGATCACCTTCAACGCGGGCACCGAGGACTCGGTGAGCTTCACCGTCGCCCCCGTGACTCTCGGCGACCGCCCCGACGCCCCCGCCGTCCGCCTCGACGGCACCCTGGCCGGCGTCCAGCTCAACGCCTACATCGGCATCGAGCGCTTCGGCACGGTCGCGATGGTCTTCGGTTTCTTCCAGCGCCAGGACGCGGGCTCCCAGGAGGCGTCCTTCCAGTACCGCACCGCCGTGGCCAAGGCCGAACGCACCCTCGGTTCCACGGCCGGCAGCACCGCGCCCCCGACCCTGCCCACGACCACCCGGTCCGGCGGCACGTCCGGCACCCAGCCCGCGGCGGTCTGAGCCGGCGGCGCTCAGCCGATGACGACCATTCCGGCCATGGCGACGACGAACCCGGGCAGGGCCCAGCGCCAGTCGCTGCCGCCGGCGGCCGTCTTCGCGCGGGGGACGTTGCGGGAGTGGGCGAGGAGGCCCAGGCCGACGAGGAAGATCGGCCAGCCGATGAGGTGCCGGAGCAGCATGGGCCGAGCCTATCCGGCCACGGCACCGGGGCGTGTCTTTCGGATCGGCCGGGAGCGGACCTCTACCGGTCGGCGTCCTCGGCCAGTTGGAGGCGCAGGTGGGCGGGGCAGGCCGGGTTGGCGGCGACCCGGGCGCGGACGCGCGGGCTGCGGTCGCGGGCGAGCCTGGCCAGGACATCGGGCGGGCAGTGCGGGTTGCCGGCGCCCCACTCGCGTTCGCGCCGGTAGGCGGAGGCCGCGGCGGTGCGGAGGAGGGCGGCGTCCGTGGTGCGGGCGAGGGCCCACCAGCGGACGTACCGGTGGGGGTCGCGGACGGCCGCGTCGACGAGTGCGGGCGGGGCGGCCGGGTTGGTGACGACCGAGATCCGCACCTCCACGTCCGGGTCGCCGCCGAGGCGCTGCAGCGCGGCGGCGGGGGTGTGCGGGTTGCCCGCGGCGGCGTTGCGCACCGGCCGGCTGCCGCGCAGGGCGGCCTGGTACAGGGCGCGTTCGGAGCGGGTGCGGGTCACCGCGTGGACGCGGACGGCCTCGTGGCGGTCGGTGGCGAGCCGGTCGACGACGTCGGCCGGTGCGGTCGCGTACCGGGCGACGGCGAGGCGGACGGCCGACGAGGTGCTCGCCGCCAGGGTGCGCAGCACCTCGTCGGGCAGGCCGTCCCGCAGGGCCGGGCGTTCGCCCTCGTGACACCAGGCGGGCGCGGCGAGCGCCCGCCCGCAGCCGTCGGCGTACGTCTCCCCGCAGAGCAACTCCCCGTCCACAGTGGCCTCCTGAGCGCGCGCAGCCCGTTCTGCCACGGTAAGGGCGCACTGGCGGCGACGGGTACGGCGCCCGGGGGCGCGTCGGCGGCCGGGTGGCGTCGCGCGGTTCCGGGGCCGCCCGTGATCCGCTCGGCGGAAGCGGCGGCCGGGCCGTCAAGTGCCCGAACTCCCAAGCGGCGGTCAAGAATTCTTGACCGCCGCTTCGAACGCCCGGACCCGGCGGTGTGCCACGCTGTGCGCCGAACCGCCGTGCGTGCGCGTGCCGACGACGCGTGCCGACGAGGAGACGCCGTGAGCAAGCCGAGACGCCCGATCGAGGACTTCCCCGCCCACCCGGCCGGCGACCCGGCCGCAGACCTCGCCCACGCGGTCCGCGAGCGCCGCACCGCCCTCGGGATCTCCGTCGAAGACCTGGCGGAGCAAACGAAGTTGACGGCGCGTCAGATCCGTGCGATCGAGGCCGGCCACGCCGCGCCGACCCTGCCGCTCCTGACCGCCCTCGCCGCAGCGCTGCGCACCGCGTTCACCGCCTAGTGCCGTGGCGCTCGGGAGTGTCCTAGCGGGCTCCCGGCTGCGCAGGCTCGTTCGTCGTCGTGCGCACGAGCGCTCGCGCCTGCTCGGAGGTGAGCGGGTGGGCGAAGAGGTAGCCCTGGCCGAGCGGGCAGCCCATGGCGGCGAGCAGGTCGCGCTGTTCGGGGTGCTCGATGCCCTCGGCGATCACCTGGACGCCGAGCGTGTCGGCGATCCGGGCGATGCCCTCGACGAGGGCGTACTGCTGCTGCGAGGAGCCGAGGCCGTCGATGAACGACTTGTCGATCTTCAGGATCGAGATGGGGAACTCGCGCAGGTAGGACAGCGAGGAGTAGCCCGTCCCGAAGTCGTCGATGGCGATGCCGACGCCGAGACCGGAGAGGGTGGTCATGTCGTCGTGGACGCGCTCGTCGCGGCGCATCAGCACCGACTCGGTGAGCTCCAGGACGAGCGTGCGCGGGTCGATCCCGGAGGTCGCGACCGCGTGCCGCACGACGTCGACGAAGCCCGCGTCGCGGAACTGCCGGGCGGAGACGTTGACGTTGACGCGCAGCGGCGGCCGCCCGGTGGCGGCGCGGGCGGCGGAGCTCACCGCGTGCCACGCGGCGGCCTCCTGGGCGGCGCGTTCGAGGACCCACGCGCCGAGCGGGACGATCTGGCCGCTCTCCTCCGCGAGGGCGATGAACTCGTCGGGCAGCACCATGCCGCGCCGGTCGTGCGGCCAGCGGACCAGGGCCTCGAAGGAGACCAGGTCGCCGGTGCGCAGGTCGACGATCGGCTGGTAGTACAGCTTGAACGCGGACTCGGCGATCGCGGTGTCCAGGTTCTCGTTCAGCTCGTGCCGCTCCACCAGCCCGGCCTGGAAGGCCGGCTGGTAGTGGCAGGACTGGCGGCGCCCGGCCGCCTTCGCCGAGTAGAGCGCGAGGTCGGCGTGGGTGAGCAGCTCGGCGGCGTCCACGCTGTCCTCGGTCGTCGCCACGCCGATGCTCGCCGTCACCCGCACCGAGCCCGCGCTCAGCTTGAACGGCTCGGCGAACACCGACAGCACGCCCTCGGCGATCGCGTCGACGTCGTCCGGGCGCAGCACGTCCTCCACCAGCACCGCGAACTCGTCGCCGCCGAGGCGCGCCGCGGTGTCGGAGGAGCGCAGCGCGGTGGAGACCCGCAGTGAGACGGCGACCAGCAGTTCGTCGCCCACCGCGTGGCCCTGGGTGTCGTTGACCACCTTGAAGTCGTCGAGGTCGATGAACAGGACCCCGGTGACGGCGCCGCTGCGCTCGCCGCGCGACAGCGCGTGGCCGACCCGGTCCAGGAACAGGACGCGGTTGGCGAGGCCGGTGAGCGAGTCGTGGAAGGCGCGGTGGGTGAGCTCGCGCTCCATGCGGCGCTGGTCGGTGACGTCACGCAGGGTGAGCACCAGGCCGCCGACGGTCGGGTCGCTGCGGAGGTCGGTGTGGCGGACCTCGGCCTCGATGGGGGTGCGGTCGGTGCGCAGCAGCCGCCAGTGGTGGTCGCGCTGCTGCTCGCGGTGGGCTTCGCGGGGCCGGTCGCCGGCGTGCTCGTGCGTCGCCGCCCGGTCGGCGGGCCCGCGCATGCGGGCCAGCGCCTTGCCGACGGCCCGGCTGTCCTCCGGCGGCACGAGCTCGGTGAACTGGGTGCCCTCCAGGTCCGGGTAGCCGAGGACGCGCTCGGCCGAGGACGAGGCGTAGCGGATGCCGTCGTCGGCGTCGAGGATCAGGATGACGTCGCTCGCGTTCTGCACGAGGGTGCGGAAGTACAGCTCGCTGTTGCGGCGGATGATCTCCCGGCTCAGCATGACGCGCTCGACGGCCAGGGCCGCCTGGGCGGCGAGGATCTCCAGCGAGCCCCACAGGCTGGTGAGCTCCTGCTCGGTGCCGGTGACGATGAGCGCGCCGATCAGCGGGTCGCCGGAGGGGCGTTCGGCGAGGGTGAGCGGGCACAGGAGCGCGGAGGGCATGCCGTCGGGGCGGGTGGCGAGGCCGCTGCCGATGTCCTCGACCGGCAGGAGGCGGGTCTCGCGGTAGGCGGCGAGCGCCAGCACCTCGTCCGGGCCCCCGGGGTGCTCCGCGGCGGTGTGCCGGGCCGCGCCGCGCTCGGCGTGCCGGACGTGCAGGACGCCGCCCTCGGTGACGGCGAGCAGCGCGACGTGCCCGGCCTCGGCGGGCATCAGGGTGGAGGCGGCGGCCTGGACGGCGTCGGCGACCTCCTCGACGGTGACGGCGGCGGTGAGCGAGGCCCCGGCCACGCGCAGTGCGCGCTCGCGGCCGACGGCCTGCCGGCGGGCCACCACGACGACCGCGAGGCGGGCCAGGACCAGGAGGTAGAGCAGGGCGGAGAAGGCGCCGATCACGCCCGCGTTGCTGGTGTTGCCGTTCAGCGACTCGATGATCAGGATCGCCGGGGCGATCAGCGAGGCGAGCGTGAGCAGCGCGAGCCGGCCGCGCCCGAGGTCGGGCTGCTGGGTGGGCACCGGCCGGGTCAGCTCGACCATGGACGGGTGCAGCGCGGCGGCGCCCCACGCGGTGTAGAAGGCGGCCCAGCCGAGTTCGACCGGCCCGCCGATGCGCCAGGTGCCGTGCAGCTGGATCAGCCCGTACAGGACGTCCGAGGTCAGGATGCCGAGGGTGCCGACGGTGAGCAGCTGCAGGGAGCGGCTGTTGCCGCCGCGCGGGGTCAGCAGGCGCAGCAGCAGGGCGAGCACGACGACGTCGCCGAGCGGGTAGGCGATGGAGACGGCCTTCGGGAACCAGTCGAGGTCGGCGTTCCGGGCGTACGGGAGGATCAGGTAGATCCAGGAGAGCAGGGCGAGGCCCATGGTGAGGATCAGGGCGTCCAGCAGGCCCGCGCGGTCCTGATGGGCCGTCCGCCAGCGGATGAAGCCGAGCACGCCGGCCGCGTACAGCACGAACTCGGCGAGGTAGAAGCCGTCGGCCACCGACGGGAACGGGTTGTTCAGGTGCAGGATCTGCAACTGGACGGCCTGGACGACCTCGCCCGCGGTGAAGCTGAGGTTCGCGAGCGCCAGCAGGTACCAGGGCAGCGCGTGGGACGGGCGGTTGAGGCGGACACCGATGACGATGGCGGCCACGCCGCCCAGCCCGATGCCCGTCCACCAGACGATCCGCTGCGAGGGGTCGGAGTAGTAGGCCGAGACGAAGGCCACCATCCACAGCAGGTAACCGACCATCAGGCGTTGTCGCCGGCGTGTCAACGAGGCTACCTCCTCCGCGACTTCACCCCGCCGCTCGGGCGGGAGCGCGTGACGGGGGCGCGCGTGTCGCCGGACGCCCGGTCGCCGGGCGTCCGGTCCTGGGGCGCCCGGTCCCGTCCGGTGCCGGGACTTCCGGCGGATCGCCACCGGACGTTCCCAATGTGCCGTGAGTGCGTATAGTCGGAAATGTCGCACCTCCCAGCATTCTGCCGCCACACCACGAGGTCAAGCCGGTGGACGACGCAGTCGACAGCGCACAGGGCGCACCGAAGGAAGCGGGCCCCGGCCGTCACGCCGTGGTCCGCAATGACAACGGTCAGTATGCGATCTGGCCCGGCGACTTGACGGTTCCGGGCGGCTGGCGGCGCGTCTTCGGGCCGGCCGGGCGGGCCGAGTGCCGTGCGCACGTCGAGCGGGAATGGCGGCCGGACGACCTCGGGTTCGCGGCCTCCGGGCGACCGGGAGGCCATGAGGCCGCCGCCCGGCCGCCCGCCGGCTTCGCGGGCACCGTGCACGGGCTGTTCCGGGCGCGGGCCGCGCACGACCCGGAGGCGGTCGCGGTGATCGCCGACGACACCACGCTGAGTTACCGCGAACTGGACCGGCGCAGCGACCGGCTGGCGGCCGCGCTGCAGGCCCGCGGCGTCGGGGCGGAGCGGGTCGTGCCGGTCTGCCTGCCGCGCGGCGCGGACCTGGTCGTCGCGTGGCTGGGGGTGCTCAAGGCGGGTGGGGCCTTCCTGCCGCTGGACCCGGCCAACCCGGAGCGGCGGCAGGCCCGGCTCGTCGAGGACTGCGGGGCACGGGTGGGGATCGGCGCCGTGCCGGGGGTGGAGACCGTCCCGGTGGACGGCCCGGCGGCGCAGGGCCCCGTACCCGACGCCGCGGCCCCCGACGACCTCGCCTACCTGATCTACACCTCCGGCACCACCGGCACCCCCAAGGGCGTCCCGGTCACGCACCGTTCGCTCGTCTTCACGCTCGACCGCGTCATCCACGCCTACGGCCTCACCCCCGGCGACCGCGTCCTGCAGCTCGCCGCGCTCGGCTTCGACACCGCCCTCGAACAGGTGCTCGCCGCCCTGCTCTCCGGTGCCACCCTCGTCCTCGGCGGCAGCCGCACCTGGGCGCCCTTCGAACTCGTCGCCCGGCTGCGCGAACTCGGCCTCGCCGTCGCCGACCTCACCCCCGCCTACTGGCACCACGTGCTCGCGCTGCTCCCCGCCGGCGGGCCGGGGCCGCGGGCGCTGCGGCTGCTCGTCGTCGGCGGGGACGTCGTGCACGCCGACGACTGCCGCACCTGCCTGGAGCGGCTGCCCGGCGTCCGGCTGGTCAACGCGTACGGCGTCACCGAGGCGGCCGTCACCTCCACGCTGTGCGAGGTGACGCCCGCGGTGCTGGACGGCGGCGCGGCCGCGGCGGCGGCGCCGGTACCGATCGGCCGGCCGCTGCCGGGCGTGCGGGTGCACGTCCTCGACGCCCGGATGAGCCCCGTGCGGCCCGGCGAGAAGGGCGAGATCCACCTCGGCGGGCCCGGCCTCGCCCGCGGCTACTGGCGGGCCCCCGGGCTCACCGCAGAATCGTTCCTGCCCGACCCGTACGCCGCCGTCCCCGGCGAGCGGATGTACCGCACCGGCGACGCCGGACGCTGGCGGGCCGACGGGCAGCTGGAGATCCTCGGCCGCTTCGACGACCAGGTCAAGGTGCACGGCTACCGGGTCGACCCGGCGGAGATCGAGGCCGTCCTGGCCGGCCACCCCGACGTCCGGCAGGCCCGGGTCGCCGCCGACGGCGACCCGGCCGGCGGCCCCCGCCGCCTCACCGCCTACTACACGCTCGTCGAGCACGCCGCCGCCGACGGCGGGCGCCGCGACGGCCTCCGCGCCTACCTGGCCGAGCGGCTGCCCGCGTACATGGTCCCGGCCTCCTTCGTGCCGCTGGACGCCATGCCGCTCACCCCGGCCGGCAAGATCGACCGCCGCCGCCTCCCGCAGGCCGAGCCGCAGGCGCGCGGGGCCGGCCGGAGCTCCACCGCGAGCTCCACCACGAGCTCCGTCACCGGCGGCGCCGTCACGAACTCCACCGCGGGCGCCGTCGCGAGCCCCGGAACGGGCGCCGGGCCGGGCGCCGCCGGCGCGGTCGAGGACGCCGTCGGACACCTGTGGGCCGAACTGCTCGACGTCGAACTCGTCCACCCCGCCGACGACTTCTTCGCCCTCGGCGGCACCTCCCTGCTCGCCATGGAGATGCTCGCCCGCGCCCGCCTCGTCTTCGGCATCGACGTCACCCGCATCCGCGCCCTCACCCGCGCCCTCCTGCGCGACGCCACGCTGCGCGCCTTCGCCACCGCCGTACGGGACGCGCGGGCCGGCGGCACCGGCTCCCGCGAGACCGCCGTCGACTGGGCCGCCGAGGCCGAACTCGGCCACCCCGTCGGCCAGTCCTGGCGCCCCGCGCCCTGCCGCGCCGAACCCGCCGAGATCCTGCTCACCGGCGCCACCGGCTTCTGCGGCGCCCACCTGCTGAACGCCCTGCTCGCCACCACCGGCGCCCGCATCCACTGCCTGGTCCGCGCCCCCGACGAGGAACACGCCCTCGAACGGCTGCGCGCCACCCAGCAGCGCTTCCTGCGCCACGACCTGGCGGACGCCCGGGTCGTGCCGGTGGTCGGCGACCTCGGCGAACCACTTCTCGGCCTGACGCAGCGTCAGTTCGACTGGATGGCGCAGAACCTGGACGCCGTCCACCACCTCGGCGGGCAGGTCAACTTCATCTACCCCTACCACCAGCTGCGCGGCCCCAACGTCGGCGGCACCCGCGAGGTCGTCCGCCTCGCCGGGCTCAGCCGGGGCGTGCCCGTGCACTACCTCTCCACGCTCGCCGTCATCGCCGGGTTCGGCGCGGCCGGCATCCGCGAGGTCACCGAGCGGACGCCGCTCGCGCACCCGGACCGGCTGGGCGTCGGGTACGTGGAGAGCAAGTGGGTGGCCGAACAGCTGCTGCACAACGCCGCCGCGGCCGGACTGCCCGTCACCGTGCTGCGCACCAACGACGTCACCGGGGACCTGGCGACCGGCGTCATGAACCACGGGACGGAGATGTGCGCGCTCATCAAGTACCTGGCGGACAGCGGCACCTGCCCCGACGTGCGGCTCGCGCTCGACTACGTCCCCGCCGACCGCTTCGCCCGCGCGGTCGTCCACATCGCCGCCCACGCGCCCGCCGACGGCGAGGTGTACCACGTGACCTCGCCCCTGCCCGCCGACCTCTCCGACCTCGCCGAACGGCTCCGGGTGCGCGGCTACCCCGTGGCCCCGATACCGTACCGGGACTGGGTGCAGGGCCTCGTCCGGTACGCCGCCGCGCACCCGACCCACCCGATCGCCCCGTTCGTCCCGCTGTTCGTCGACCGGGCCCCGGGAGCGGCGATGTCGATCAGCGAGATGTACTTCCAGCCGACCTTCCCGCGCTTCGACCGGACGCACACCGAGGCGGCGCTGGCGGGCAGCGGCATCCGGCTCCCGGCGGTGGACGCCGAACTGCTCGACCTCTACCTCGGGCAGCTGGAGGCGGACGGGTACCTGGGGGCGGGAGCGTGAACGCCTTCGCCGGGGTGGACCTGCGGGCCGCGCCCGGCGACGGGCCGGTGGCGTTCGGGGCGGGGCTCGGGGCCGAGGAGATCCTCGCCGCCTACCGGTGCGGGCTCTTCCCCCTGCCGGCCGCCGACGAGTTCGCGATCGCTTACAACGAGGCGCGGTTCGAGGAGGCCGTCGAGGCGGGGGAGATCGCCCTGCTCGGCGGCGACGACCCGTACGCCGTCGCCTGGTGGTCGCCCGACCCCCGGCCCGTCATCCGGCCCGGCGGGGTCCGGCTCGGGCAGCGGCTCGCGCGCCGGCTGCGCAACCGGCTCGGGTGGTGGACCAGCGCCGACCTGGCCTTCGGCGAGGTCCTCGCGCGGTGCGCCGAGGGGCGCCAACCGGCCTGGCTGGTCGCAGAGTTGCTCGACGGCCTGGCCGGGCTGCACGCGCTCGGCGCCGCCCACAGCGGCGAGGTGTGGGAGGGGGAGGAGCTGATCGGCGGGGTCTTCGGCGTCGCCGCCGGGCCCGTCCTCAGCCTCGACTCGATGTTCCACCGCCGGCCCGACGCGGCCCGCGTCGCCGTCGCCGACCTCGCCGCCCGCTTCACCGCCGCCGGGGGCCGGCTCCTCGACGCGCAGTGGGACGGCCCGCACGTGCGCAGTCTCGGCGCGGTGCCGCTGCCCCGTGCCGACTACCTGGAGGAACTCGCGGCGCCCGCGGACCTCCGGCCGCTGGACACCGACCGGCTGCCGGCGGCCCGGCTGGGCTGAGGTGGGCCTGGCTGGGCTGAGCCGGGCTGGGCTGGGCTGAGGTGGGCTGGGGCGAGCCGCCCGCCGAACCAGTGGCCCCTTACCCGACTTGGCCTGTCTTCGACAAAATTATTCCCCGTCAGTAACATGGCGCCGCGTGTTCAACAGCTCGATAGGCAGGGCCGTCCGCCCCGCCCTCCTCACCCTCGTCCTGACCGGGGTCGCCGCGTGCGGGCCGACGTCCACCGGTACCCCCCAGGCCGCCACCGAGCCGGCCGCTACCCCCGTCGCCGCCACGGCGACCGACACCGGTCCGGCCGGTGTCGCCCCGACCTCCGGCGCCCCTCGCGCCCGCGCCACCACGGCCGCCGCCGCGCCCACCGGGCGCCCGACGGCGGCCGCGACCGTCGCGGCGGCCCCCGCCGGAGCCCAGCAGGCCGCCATCGGCACGCCGGGCAAGGACGGTGGCGCCGTCACCGCCACCGCGAAGAACCTCCAGCTCACGGCGTACGACCCGGCCGGCGGCACGGCCGTCCTGTCGGCCGCCCCGGGCACGGCTGCCCCGGGCACGGCCGCGCCGACCGCGAGCCCGAGCGCCCCGTCGGCCGCGCCGTCGAAGGCCTCGCCGAGCGCGTCCGCGAGCGCCGCTGCCGCCGTGCAGCCCGGTGCGCTGATCGCCAGCCCGCCGACCGCCGCCGCGCCCCAGGGCGCGCTCGTCGCCGTCACCGGCGTCCAGCCCGGCGCCGGCGACAGCATCAAGCTCGCCACCCGCCCGGCCACGCTCGCCGAACTGCTCGGCGGCACCGAGGCGGACGGCAAGGTCGCCGTCGACCCGCATGGCATCAAGGTGACGCCGCTGGTCAAGGACCTCAAGGCGACCGTCGGCGCCGGCTCCGGCGGCGTGCAGGCCGACGCCTCCGGCACGCTGGAGGTCGACGTCAACGCCCCGATCCCGCTGCCCGAGGGCGCGAGCGTGGCGGCGACCGGCTCCCTCCAGCTGCACCCCGCCGTCCACTTCGCCTACCACGGCGCCGCCGCGGGCAGCCCGCGCACGGCGTCCATCGGCTTCGACCTCGGGGCCAACGCCCACTGGAAGGTCACCGGCGACCTCGCCCGCAGCACCGGCGCGGCGCCCATAAGGCTGCCGTTCGCCAAGCTCCAGGCGAGCCCGGTGCTGACCGTCGCGGGCCTGCCCGTCGTGGTCAACCTCGGCCTCACCTGCTACCTGGAGATCAGCGCCGACGGCCAGGTCCACGTCGAGGCCGAGCAGGAGGCCACCGGCACGTGGTCGGTGCGCGCCGACTACACCGGCGGCAAGGGCTGGGCCCCGATCAGCGACGCCGCCGACACCAAGGTCTCCCCGGTCCACCTGCGGCTGAACGGCAAGGCCGGGGTTCGCGCCGCGCTCGGCGCCGAGGCCAGCGTCGGCCTGTACGACACGGTCGGCGTGGAGACCACCGTCGCGCCCTACCTGAGCGCGAAGGCGGAGGGCTCGCTGAGCGCCGACGTTCCGGGCGGCACCCCGCAGGCGCAGGGCAGCTGGTCGGTGGTCGGCGGCATCGACCTGAACGGCGCGCTCACCGCGCACCTGAAGATCTTCGGCACCCCGATCATCGAGGGCAAGCTCCCGCTGCCGCCCTTCCATCGCGAATGGCCCCTCCTCGCGGGCACGGCCGCCCTCCCGTCCCCGCGCCCGAGTAGCTGACGTACCGACAGCTGACGGGTGACAGATAACAGATAACAGCTGACAGATAACAGAGTTTGAAATCTGTTATCTGTCAGCTGTTTTTTGTTCGCCGCCGGCCGCCCCCGGGCCTACGCTTGCCGGATGTTGTCTGTGGTGGTGGCTCCCTGGGGGAGCGGTGAGCCGGTGTTCGGGCGCGCGGCGGACGTGCGGCACTACGCGGCGAGCACGATGAAGGTCGCCGTGCTCGCGGCGCTGCACCGCAGCGGCGTCGACCTGGACGCCGAGGTGCCCGTGGTGAACCGGTTCGACTCGGCGGTGGGCGGCGAGTTCGCCAACTCCCGTGACGGCGACGGCGATCAGCTGCCCTGGGAGCTCCTCGGCGGCACCGCGCCGCTGCGCACGCTCGCCGAGCGGATGATCACCCACTCCTCCAACCTCGCCACCAACCTGTGCCTCGCCGCCGTCGGCCCCGAGGCGGTGGCCGGGGTCTGGCGGCGGGCCGGGGCGACGCACAGCGCCACCCCGCGCGGGATCGAGGACGCCGCCGCGCGCGAGGCCGGTGTCGACAACCTGGTGACCGCCCGCGACCTCGTCCGGCTCCTGCGCTCCCTGGACGGCGAGCCCGAGCTGCTGGCCCTCCTGGAGCGCAACGCCTACCGGGTGGACCTCGCGGCCGGACTGCCGCCGGGCACCCGGATCGCGTTCAAGAACGGCTGGGTCACCGGCGCCCGGCACAGCGTGGGCGTCGTCTACCCGGACGACTGCCCGCCCTACCTGATCGCCGTCTGCTACACCGGCCCGCTCGCCTCCGGCCACGGCACCGCCGACCCGGCGGCCCGGTTGGTCGCGCGGATCTCGGCGGCGGTCTGGGACCGCCGCCGGGACGTCACCGCCCGACCGTGAACCGGACCGCCGTCAGCGCGGCGGGTCGTCAGTACGGCGGGTCGTCAGTACGGCTTGACGAGTACGTGCGCCGCGCCCGGGATGCCGACCTTCAGCAGCTCGTCCTCCTCCGGCGTCGTGGGCGTTCCGGTCTCCTGCTTGAGGATCGCGCGGGAGAGCGCCTGCACCCAGAGCGCGCGCGGGCGGCGGCGCTCCTCCCAGGCGGTGAGGGCGGCCTCGACGGAGTCGGCGGCGTCGAGGCTCAGCGCGAGCACGAGCGCGTCCTCGACGGCCATGGCCGCGCCCTGGGCGAGGTGCGGGGTGCTGGCGTGGGCGGCGTCGCCGGCGAGGGCGACGCGTCCGATGTGCCAGGGCTCCTCGACGGTCACCTGGGAGATGCGCGAGTAGACCACCGCGGCCGGGTCGGTGACCTGGGCGAGGGCTTCGGCGACGGGGCCGCCGAAGCCGGCCAGGCGCTCGGCGAGCTGCTCGTGGGCGCGCTCCGGGTCCGGCCTGAAGTCCTCGGGCTCGGCGAACACCGATCCCAGGTACATGAGTTCGGTGCTGATCGGGGTGAGCAGCGCCTTGGCCGCCAGGTTCCCGGCGGACATCACGACGCCCCGTACCTCGGGCGAACGCGGCAGCGTGACACGCCAGTTGGCGAAGCCGGTGTACTCGGGCGGGTACTTCTCCCCGTACAGGCGCCTGCGCAGCGGCGAGCCGATGCCGTCGAAGCCGACCACGAGGTCGTAGCGGCCGCCGTGGCCGTCGGTGAGGGTGACGTCCACCCCGTCGGCGTCGTCGGCGAGTTCGGCGATCGTCGTGCCGAAGCGCAGGCGGGCCCCGGCCGCGGTGGCGGCGGCGCCGAGCAGCTCGGCGAGGGCGGGCCGCGGGATGCCGTTGTTGGCGGGGGCGTCGCCCATGCGGGGCTGCGGGATCCGGGCGAGCGTGGCGCCGGCCGGGTCGCAGATGGTCAGCACCTCCCACTCGAAGCCGGCGGCCAGGCAGGCGTCCAGGACGCCGATCTCGCGCATCACGTGCAGGGCGTTGGACGGCTGGATGATGCCGACGCCCAGCGCCTCCAGGCCGTCGCGCAGTTCGGCGACGTCGACGTGGTGGCCGCGCCGGGCGAGGGCGGTGGCGAGGGTGAGGCCGCCGATGCCGCCGCCGTGGATGAGGACGCGCAGGGGAGAGGTCATGCGGGGCTCCAGGGAGTGAAGGGCGAGCCGGATCAGCCGACGGGGGCGGCGGTGCCGGCGAGGTCCATCAGGTGGTCGACGAGGGCGAGCAGGAGGTCCCGTCCGAAGGCCCGTTCGCGGACGTCGCCGATCAGCATCGGCACCTGCGGGTCGAGGTCGAGCGCGGCCCGGATCTCGTCGGGGGTGCGGGTGTTGTGGCCGTGGAAGCAGTTGATCGCGACCACGAACGGGATGCCCCGGCTCTCGAAGAAGTCGATGGAGGCGAAACTGGTGTCCAGCCGCCGGGTGTCGGCGATGACGATGCCGCCGAGGGCGCCGTTGACCAGGTCGTTCCACATGAACCAGAAGCGCTCCTGGCCGGGGGTGCCGAACAGGTAGACGACGAGTTCCGGGCTGACGGTGATCCGCCCGAAGTCGAGCGCGACGGTCGTGGTGTCCTTCTGGTCGACGCCGGCCAGGTCGTCGACGCCGACGCTGGCCTTGGTCAGGTACTCCTCGGTGCGCAGCGGGGCGACCTCGCTGACCGTGCCGACGAGGGTGGTCTTGCCGACGCCGAAGCCGCCCGCGATGAGGATCTTGACGGCGGCGGGGGCCGCGGGGTGGGGTGTTGCCATGGTCACAGTCTCCGGAGTCCTTCGCGTACGGCCGTGAGCAGGCCGAGGTCCGCGCCGCCGGCGGCCCGGGCCACCGAGAGCGGCGCACGGGCCCGCAGCAGGCCCTGGGCGATCAGGTCGCCGAGCAGGATCTTGGTGACCGACACCGGGAGGTCCAGGCCGGCCGCCACCTCGGCGACCGCGGCCGGGCGGCGGCAGCGGTCGAGGATCGCCCGGTGTTCGGGCTGGAGGGCGCGGACGCCGCCGCGGCTGCGCGCGAGGGCCCGGGCGGCCTCCTCCTCGTCGGTGGTGAGCACCGTGATCAGGGTGAGGTCGTCGCGTTCGGGCGCGGTGCGGCCGCGGGTGATGGTGTACGGGCGCACCATCGTCCCGGCGGCGAAGTCGTCGTCCTCGTCGTCGAGTTCGCTCCAGTGCGGGCCCACCCGCGTCAGCCCCGTCCGGTGGCGCCGGGCCGGCGGGCGGCGAAGGCGTCGAACGAGCCGGGGGCGGCCTCGCCGCGGACGGGGGTGCCGAGCTTCTGGCCGACCTGCTGCACCAGGGTGTGCATGGCCACCGACATCACCTCGGCGTCGACCTCCTGGGAGGCGACGACGGCGAGGTGGGTGCCCTGGGCGGCGGCGATGACGAACAGCCAGCACTCGGCGAGCTCGACGATCACCTGGTGGACCGGCCCGCCGTCGAAGAGCTGGCCGACGCCGCGGGCCAGGCTCTGCTGGCCGGTGGCGACGGCGGCCAGGCGCTCGGCGTCGGCGCGCTCGATGCTGCGGGAGTGACTGACGACCAGGCCGTCGTCGGAGAGCAGGACGGCGTTCCTGGTCCCGGGGACCGAGTCGACGAGTCCGTCCAGCAGCCAGTCGATGTCCTGGTGGGTGGCGATCGTGCGGTTCATGACTGGTCATCCGTTCGTGTCGTTCGGGGGTCCGCGGCCGGCAGCGCCCAGGGCGAGGGCTCCGGTGCGTGCGTCGGGGAGCCGGCCGGGGCGGTGGGGGGAACCGGCGGGGTGGCGGTCCGGGGGAGGGGGGTCTCGCCGCTTTCCTGGGAGCCGCCCTGGAGGCCCTGCGCGCGGGCGGCGCGGGACTGGCGCTGGAAGGCGCCGATGGTGGCGCCGGAGCGGCGCACCGGGCGCTGGAACGGGCCGCCGGCGGGCTGCCCGTCCGCCACGGGGGCGGCCGGGGCGGGCCGCTGGGGCTCCGTCTGCTCGCCGGGCGGCGGCGGGACGCGCAGCTCGGCCGCGAGGCTGGCCTGGCGGATGCGCTGCGGCAGCGGCGGCTGGTGGCCGTCGGCGGGGCTGAGCGGCACGGCGGAGGCGTACTCGCGGCGGCGGCGCCGCTCGGCCAGCCGGTAGTGGTCGGCCGGGCGGTACTGCTCGTCGGCGTACGGGGCCTCGGCGTCCGTCACCAGGGCGTAGGCGATGTCCGGGTAGGCGGGGGCGTCGTGGGCCTCGTGGGCGGGCGCGTCGTGCGAGGGCGCCTGGTCGAGGGCCGTGTCCGGGGCCGGGGAGCTGTGCTCGATCGGCTGGTCGGCGTGCTGTGCGCTGCGCCGGCCGGGGTGGTGAGCGCCGTGCGGGTCGGCGTACGGGTCGCCGTGCGGGTCGGCGTACGGGTCGGCGTACGGGTCGGCGTACGGGTCGGGAGACGGGCCGCCCTGCGGCGCGGCGAGTGGTGCGGCGTCCGGCACGACGAGTGGTGCGGCGTGCCGGCCTGCGGGCTCGAACGCCCCGACCGCTGCCCCGGCCGGTGCCCCGGTGGCCGGCTCGGCGTGCCCGGCGTACTCGATGTGCCCGGAGGACCCGGAGGACCCGGAGGACCCGGAGGACCCGGAGGACCCGGAGGACCCGGCGGGTCCGGCCAGGGCGTGGCCCCCGCCGGTCACCCCGAAGGAGTCCGCCGGGGAGAGCGCGTGGACCGGCCGCGCCTCGGGCGCCTCGTTGGACGCCGTCATCAGCGCCTTGCGCGAGCGCCGCACGAGCGGGATCGGCCCGGCGGCCGTGGCCGGCGCGTGGGCGGCGTCGGGCAGCCCGGCGTCGCCGTCGATGACGAGCTCGGACGGCACGAGGACGACCACCCGGGTGCCGCCGAACGCGGAGGGGCGGAACTCGACCTTCAGGCCGGTGTTGGCGGCCAGCCGGGCGACGACGTGGAAGCCGAGGCGGATGTCGTCCCCGCGCTCCAGGACGTCGATGCGGGCGGGCGGGCGGAGCATCAGCGCGTTGGCCGCGTCGTACTGCTCCGGGTCCATGCCGAGGCCGCGGTCCTCGATCTCCACCGCGAGCCCGCGCCCGACCATGGCGGCCCTGACCTCCACCGGCGTCGGCGGCTTGGAGAAGGTGGTGGCGTTCTCCATCAGCTCGGCGAGCACGTGGGCGACCGGCCCGACGGCCCGCTCGGAGAGCCAGGGGTGGCCCTCGACGTCCAGCATGATCCGCCGGTAGTCCTGCACCTCGCCCTGCGCGGCGCGCAGCACGTCCAGCAGCGGGACGGGCTTGCGCCAGCGCCGCTGCGGCTGGCCGCCGGCCATGATGACGAGGTTCTCCTCGTAGCGGCGCAGGCGCGCGGTGAGGTGGTCGAGGTCGAACAGGCCCTCCAGGACCTCCGGGTCCTCGTGCTTGCGCTCCAGCTCGTCCAGGCGCCGCAGCTGGCGGCCGATCAGCAGCTGGGTGCGGCGGGCGATGCGCTGGAGCAGCCGCTCGAAGCCGCGGTGCTGCTCGGCCTGCCGCACGGCGGTCTCCAGGGCGGAGGTGCGGGCGGCGTTGAGCGCCTGGCCGAGGGTGGCGAGTTCGTCGGTGCCGCCGCCGCGCAGGGTGCCGGCGGCGGCCGTGATCGCGCGGCTCTCGGCCTCGACGTCGACCTGTTCGCCGCGCCCGAGGCGCTCCACGACCTCGGGCAGGGTGCGCTCCAGCGCCTCGGCCTGGGTCTGGAGCTCCTTGATCCGGCGGCGCAGCGAGCGGCTGAGGCGCCAGCTCGCGATGCCGATCCCGACGACGGCGACCAGGCCGACGACGGCGGTCAGCACGACGGTGGTCAGGAGCGAGACGATGGAGTCCAGGCCGACCTTGACCACGCCGTCGGTGCGGGTCTCGATCGCCTTGACGAGCTGCGGGTTGACCTGGTCGACGGCCTGGCGCCACTGGTCCTGCATCGGCGGCAGCTTGACCGTGGCGCCGCCCGGCTCGGCGGCCGTCGGCCTGGTCAGCGCCTGCTCGACGGCCGTCTTGGCCTGCCAGGACGGGCTGTTCATCAGGTCGTGCCAGGCCGGGGCCTCCGCGGCGGGGACGTACGGCGCGATCTGGACGGCGAACAGGTGGTCCTGCGCCCCGATCGCCTCCTGCACAAGCTGGTACTCGGCGACGCCGAGCCGCCCGGAGGGCCAGCCGCGGGCCAGGATCGCGTCCTCGCGGGCGAGCATCTCCTTGGCCCAGAAGGCGTTGACGAGGGTCTTGGAGATCCAGGTGATCTCACCGGTGTCGACGTGGCTTAGCGCGGTGAACAGCCGCAGGTCCACGGCGATCAGGTCGGTGTAGTAGGCGTACAGCGACTGCTGGTCGATGGTGGCGCGGTCGACGGCGGCCCGCTGCTCGCCGAGCCGGCCGAGCGCCTGGCGGGCCTCGGCGACGGCGGTGCGCACCTCGGCGGGGGCCTCGTCGGCGGTCTCGCCGGAGAGCGCCTGGAACTGGCGCACCGCGTCGTCCGTCAGTTGCCGCTGCCTGCGTAGCTGGTCGGCGTTGGCGCCGGGCCGGGCGAGCGCCTCGGCGCTGAGCCGGCGCTCCTCCTGGAGGTTGTAGTAGACGATGTTGGACGGCTGGCCGGCCTTCTGGGCGAGCATGCCCTGGGCGGCCTGCCGCTGGAAGGAGGAGAGCGTCTCGCCGCTGGTGACCGCCCAGAGCAGGGCGAGGGCGATGCTGGGGACGACGGCCAGGACGAGCAGCGCCGTCCGCAGGGACAGGCGCGGACGCCTGCGGGGGGCCTTCGGCGTCGGGGGCCGCCGATTCGCACGCGCGCGCAGAGCTGACTCCTTAGGGCGGGCTTTTTGACGAAGCGATACTAGTCATACCGTGTTATTGGAGTGAAAGCCCGTTCGCCGTCTGGACGGTGCTCATGCACCGCTTCGACACAATGTCATCTCCCCGTTGACCGTTCGTCAGCGAACGACACCTGTTCGGAGCCGTGCGGCCCAGTGTCATGGACGTGGCCGCCCGGAAGGTGGCGCCCGCGTGAAGAGTGTGTGACGTCCATCGCGGACATGCCATCAGGTCCTGAGCAGCCGCGCCCGCGTGGCCTCCAGCTCCTCCGCGAGCACCCGTCCGGCCTCCTCGGCGTCCGCGCGGTGCAGCGCCCCGACGAGGCCGGCGTGGGCGTCGTGGCCGTGGTCCGGGTCCCCGGCGCGCAGCCCCAGCAGCCCGACGAGCGCGACCAGGTGCTCCCGCAGGACGGGGACGAACTGGGCGAACAGGTCGTCCAGCACCGGGTTGTGAGCCGCCGCCACGACGGCGGTGTGCAGCGCGATGTCCGCGTCGACGAAGGCCCCGTCGTCCGCCGCGCCGGCCGCGAGTCGTGCCGCGAGCGCGGTGTCGACGGCGGCCAGGTCGGCGTCCGTCCGCCGGGTCGCCGCCAGCCGGGCCGCCTGCACCTCGACCATCGTGCGGACCTCGTAGACGTGCGCGAGCTCCGCCCGGCGCAGCCGGGTCGCCCAGTCCCCGGCCGGCCGGTCCGCGGTCACGAAGACGCCCGCGCCCTGGCGGCTCTGCACGAGGCCGGCCCCCGCCAGCGCGCGCAGCGCCTCGCGGACGGTCGAGCGGCCGACGCCGAGCTCCTTCGCCAGCGCGACCTCGCCGGGCAGCTTGCCGCCGACCGGCCAGTGTCCGGAGGTGATCTGCTCCTCGATCCGCGCGGCGGCCTGTTCGGCCAGGGGGGAGGGGCGCAGGGGGCCGATCGGGGACATCGCGTTCACCTGTCAGGTTGTCTGAGGAGTTGTGGTGTGGCTAGTCTACCGGCCATGCAGCAGCGGCGTCTCCTCCTCGGCGGCCGCAGCGGGGTCTGACCGGACCGGCACCCCGCTGCGGGGCGCCGTCCTGCCGGTCACCGGTACTCACCGAAGGACCCCGCATGCCCGTCCCGACCCCGCGCACGCCCACTTCTCACGCGACGCCGCCTCACGCGACGCCCTCCCATGCAACGCCCCGTCACGCGACGCCCAGCCACGCAACGCCCAGTCATGCAACGCCCCATCACACGACGACCCTGCGCGCTCCGGCCGGTCCCGTCCCGGCCGGCGCCCCCGCCTGGAACCCCCAGCGCGGCGGCACGATGCCCTCCCACCGCTACCGTCCCGCCCACGAGCGGGTCCACGTGCCCGCGTTGCTGCGGCGCTGGCCCGGGCAGCGGATCGAGCGGGCCCCGCTGTGGGTGCCCGTCGACCTGCGCGACGGCAACCAGGCACTCGCCGAGCCGATGGACCCGGCGCGCAAGCAGCGGATGTTCGACCTGTTCCTGGCCATGGGCTTCAAGGAGATCGAGGTCGGCTACCCCTCCGCCAGCCGGGCCGACTTCGACTTCGTGCGCCAACTCGCCACCGTGCCGGGGGCGGTGCCGGAGGACGTCACGATCGTCGTCTTCACCGCCGCCCGCGCCGACCTCATCGACCGCACCTTCGAGGCCGTCGAGGGCCTGCCGCGGGTGGTCGTCCACCTCTACACCGCGACCGCCCCGGTCTGGCGGGACGTCGTCCTCGGCCGGGGCCGGGAGGAGGTGCGCGAGCTGATCGTCGGGGCCGCCGAGCACATGGCCCGGCGGGCCGAGGGGCGCGAGGGCGTGCGCTTCCAGTTCTCGCCCGAGGTGTTCAACCTGACCGAGCCGGACTACGTCCTGGAGGTGTGCAACGGCCTCACCGCGCTGTGGGACGCGAGCCCCGACCGCCCGGTGGTCCACAACCTGCCCGCGACCGTCGAGATCGCCACCCCCAACGTCTACGCCGACCAGATCGAGTACCTGCACCGCCACCTGGAGCGGCGAGAGTCGGTCGTCCTCTCCGTCCACCCGCACAACGACCGCGGCACGGGCGTCGCGTGCGCCGAACTCGCCGTCCTGGCCGGGGCGCAGCGCGTCGAGGGCTGCCTGTTCGGCAACGGCGAGCGCACCGGCAACGTCGACCTGGTGACGCTCGCGCTGAACCTGCACACCCAGGGCGTCGACCCGATGCTCGACCTCTCCGACATCGACGCCGTCCGGCGCACCGTCGAGCACTGCAACCGGCTGCCGGTGCCCGAGCGGCACCCGTACGCCGGGGACCTCGTCCACACCGCCTTCTCCGGCACCCACCAGGACGCCATCAGGAAGGGCCTCGCCCACCACGCCAAGGTGGCCGCCGGGTTGGGCGTGCCGGAGCGGGAGGCGCCGTGGGACGTGCCCTACCTGCCGATCGACCCGGCGGACCTCGGGCGCGACTACGAGGCCGTGATCCGGGTCAACAGCCAGTCCGGCAAGGGCGGGATCGCCTACCTCCTGCAGACCGGGCACGGGCTGGAGCTGCCCCGGCGGCTCCAGATCGAGTTCTCGCGCGTCGTGCAGGAGGCGACGGACGACAGCGGGCGCGAGGTGACGGGGGAGGAGCTGTACGCGCTGTTCCGCACCGAGTACCTGGACGCGGCGCCGCCGTGGGCGTGGACGGTCACCGGCGACCGGGCCGAGGTCGACGGCCGGACGGGCACGGGCTCCGGCCCGCTGGACGCGGTGGCCGACGCGCTGGGCGTGGAGATCCTGCACTTCAGCGAACACGCCGTCGGGTCGGGCCCGGACGCGGTCGCCTACGTGGAGGCCCGGGTGGGCGACGAGGTGCGCTGGGGCGCCGGGCGCGACGCGTCGGTCCTGACGGCGGGCGTGCGGGCGGTGCTCAGCGCCGTCGGCCGCGCGAGGGGTGTGGAGCCGGGCGCGCGCGGCTGATCCTGCGGGGCTGATCGTGCGGGGCTGATCGTGCGGGGATGAGCCCCCATGGATGAGCAGGCAGGGGGACGAGCAGGCAGGGGGATGAGCGCGCGGGGCGATGAGCGTGCGGGAGTGGGGGGGGGGGGCGCGCCCGCCGCCGAACACCACCCCGGCGGCCCCGGCGGGGGTGGGGGGTGGCGCGGGCAGCAAGAGAGCCCCCCCCGCCCACCCCCCGACC
>NZ_JBHWGV010000005.1:57011-72312 GCF_042732955.1 Kitasatospora sp. NPDC059747
GCTCGCCCACGCCGCCGCCCCCACCCCCCCACTCCCGCTGCGGAGGCACGGGCGGGTTACTGGAAGGTCCGGAGCACGAGCCCGTCCCGCCCGCACAGGACGACCTTCGACGGGGCCCGCTTGCCGGCGGCGACGAAGTGCTCCCTGATCCGGCCGGCCGTGTCGCGCAGCCCGTTCTCGGTGGCCTCCGAGATGGGACCATGCGTCTGCCAGTGCATCGTCAGTTCCCACTGGCGGCCCCGGCCGCCGCCGCGCGGCGCGGTCGGCTCGGCGTCGAGGCCCAGCCGGCCGAGCAGTTCGAGGATCGCGTTCATGTCGGTGCCGTCGATGTGGACGAAGTCCTCTTCCACCAATATCGCATCCATGTCCGACCCTCTACCCGCCGCGGACCGGACGACGCCGGCGCCGGGGCGTGTCCTTCGGCTCACGCAGGGAAGCCCGCCGTCACTTCAGGAAGCCGAGCTCGCGGTTCGGGAGCTCGGCGCCGTCGCGGCCGAACTCCCGCCAGGTCTCGGCCCGGGTACCGGCCTTGCGGGGCACCGCGACCCAGCGGATCGGCGAGTCCGCGACGGTGACCAGCGGCGGCTCCGTGGTCGTGCCGTCCGCCCAGGTCACCGCGACCCTGGCGACGTCGGGGGCGACCGAGACCACCGCCACGTCCGCCGGTGCCGCGGTGTCGTCCTTGCCCCAGTGGCCGAGGCTGGTGCCGGTGAGCGCCTCGCCTCCGGGGGGCGGGGCCTGGGTGGCGGAGCGCGTGGTGAACTCCTGGTCGTGCGGCAGCCGGACGCCGCCGACCGTGAAGTAGAGGTTCACGACGTCGTCGTGGGGCTGCCAGTACTGCCGGACGTACGCCTCCGTCGGCTCCGGCACCTCGGGGTCGACCGCGCGCCGCTCCGCGGCGATGGCCAGCGCCTGCCGGAACGCCTCCTCCTTCGGCGCGAGCGTCCACAGCGCCGCCCACACCTTCCACTCCTTGCCGTTGGCGGTGCCCTCCGCGAGCACGACGCGGAGGGGGCTCAGGGGATCCCGCGCCGCCGTCGACACGGAGGGCGTGGAGCCGGACGTCGCCGCGGGTGTCGGTGCGGACAGCGGTGCGCCGCCGGCCGCGCCGATCGTCGTGCCGCCCGCCGTCCGCCCGCCCAGGCCCGCGAACGCGCCGCCGCCCAGGACCACCACCGCGGTCAGCGCGACCGCGCCCACGACCGCCCGGCGGCGGCGCCGGATGCGGCGCCCGCCCGCCAGGATCCGGTCCACCGGCACCGGGCCGACCGCGGCCCCGGCCGCCGCGTCGGCCAGTTCGAGTCCGACCCACAGGTCCTGCTCGTCGCCGCCGTTGCCCTCAAAGCCCTCGTTGCCGGTCATGCCTGGCCTCCGATGTGCGTCATGTCGGTGAGTTCCCTCAGCGCCGCGGTCTGCCGCAGCTTCGCTATCCCCTTCGCCGCGTGGCTGCGCACGGCTCCCGTCGAGCAGCCCATCGCCGCGGCGGCCTGGCTGTCGCTCAGGTCCTCCCAGTGCCGCAGCACCACGGCCTCCCGCTGCCGGGGCGGCAGCGTGGCCAGGGCGGTCAGCAGCGCCGAGCGCTGGTCGGAGCGGCGGTAGCCGTCCTCCGTGCCGGGCGCGTCCGGCACGGCGTCGACCAGCAGCTCGGGCGGCCGGCGCCGGTGGTGGCGGGCGTGCCGGTTGACCAGGATCCGGCGGACGTAGGCGTACGCGTCGTCGGCGCGGCGCACCCTGTGCCAGGACGCGCAGGCCTGCTCGGCGGCGGACTGCACCAGGTCCTCGGCGGCGTACTGCTCGCCGGCCAGCAGGTAGGCCGTCCGCAGCAGCCGTGGCCAGGCCGCGACGATGAAGGCCCGGAACCCGTCGTCCCGGTCGTTCTTCGGTTCTCCCATGAGCACCTCCTCACCCTCCCGGAGCCCACCCGGGGGCGGAACCGCTTACCCGGGACGGCGGGCGTTTTCGGGCCGCCGGTTAGCGGTGCAGGGTGTCCGAATTGCCGGTCAGGAGTTGATTCGGGTGGAATTCATCGGCCTGGCCACCTTCTCCGTCGCGGCAGCCATGAGTAAAACTTCGCAAAGAATGGACGTCTTCAGGGGGGCCTTCGACCTGCAGATTCAACAGATTGTTGCAGCTCAGGGGCGGGTTGATCACCAATTGTCATTCGCCCGTAACCTGGTGTGTGCGAGCATGTCGGCGATCCGCAGGAGTACGGTTCCGACGGAATCGCGAGTCGTTCGTAAGGGCACGTCGAACAGCTTCGCGGGGAACTTCGCCTTGCGGTGGAAAGCCGTAGCGGGAATTGGTGCGACGAATGGCTCAGGAAAAGGACGAACCGGCGGCTCCGGCGGCCACTCGCCCGATATCCCTCAGGCTGGGGATCGAAGTCCTGCGCGGAATCGCCCAGGTGGATTTCCTGCCGTCGGCCGTGTGCGGCCTCTTCTTCGTGGCCGCACTCTTCGCCGCCGGCTGGCAGTACGGCGTCTACGGCCTGCTCGGCAGCGTCGTCGGCACCGGCACCGCGTACGGATTGCAGCTGGCACCCGCGGCCGTGGGAGCGGGGCTGCACGGGTACAACGGCTGCCTCGTGGCCCTGAGCTGCGCGGTCTTCCTCGACCCCGGACACCCGGCGACCCTCGTCGTCGCGGTGCTCGGCGCCGTCGTCTCCGTCGTCCTCACCGCAGGCCTCACCACCCTGCTCGCCGCCCGGCGGCTGCCCGTGCTCACCGAGCCGTTCTGCCTCGTCGCCACCGCGACCACGGCGGCGGCGCCGGGCTTCCGTCAGCTGTGGCACGGCGCCCCCACCCCGGCCGCCCTGCCCCTGCCCGCCACCGGCCCCACCGGGCCGACCTGGGACCAGCTGTGGCACGGCTTCTTCGCCAACATCGGCCAGATCTTCTTCATGTCCCAGTGGTACGTCGGCCTGCTGTTCCTCGCAGGGCTCCTCGCGGCCAGCCGCCTCGCCGCCCTCACGGCCTGCGCGGGCAGCGCCACCTCGCTGGTCACCGCCTGGGCCCTCGGCGCCCCGGCCGAAGCCGTCGGCGAGGGGCTGCTGGGCTACAACGGCGTGCTGGTGGCGATGGCCCTCTGCGGGGTGTTCGTCGCCCCCGGAGCGTGGAGCGCGGCCTACGCGCTGCTCGGCGCGGTCGCCGCGACCGTGCTGACCCCGGCGATCGACGCCGTCGCCGCACCCTTCGGCAGCCATGCCTTCACATGGCCGTTCGTCGTTACCACAGTGCTGTTCCTCGCGGCGGTGCCGGCCGTTCCGCGGCTGCGCCGAATCTGAGGGTCCGTCCCATTCCCCGAACTCCCCCGCGTTTCTTCGAAGCCTCTTCGAAATGCCGGAAAGGAAGCGTGATCCCCGTGAACCTGTCCCCGCGCGAGATGGACAAGCTGTACATCTACGTCGTGGCCGATCTGGCCCGCAAACGCCGCGACCGCGGCGTGAAGCTGAATTACAGCGAGGCCTGCGCACTGATCAGCGAGGCCATCATGGAGGGCGCCCGGGACGGGCGCACCGTCGCCGAGTGCATGGAGATCGGCAAGCAGGTCATCGGCAGCGCCGACGTCATGCCCGGCGTGCGCGAGATGCTCCCGCTGCTCCAGGTCGAGGCCGCCTTCCTCGACGGCACCAAGCTCGTCTCCTGCCACGACCCGGTCGGTGCCTGAGTGACCGCCGACCGCCGGGCCGCCACCGTGGTGCTGGCCGGCGGCCACGAGAGCGGCCACGCCCGCGACCTCGCCCCCCTGGTGGAGCGCGGGCCCGCGATCCACGCGGCGGCCGCCCCGGGACGCGACCTCGCCGCGGCCGTCCGCTCGGCGCTCGCCGCCACCGGCGGACCGGTGTGCGTCGTCCCAATGACGCTCGGCCGCGACCCGAAGCTCGTCGCCGACAGCGCCCGCGCCCTGCACTGGCTCGCCGCCGGCGAGGCCCGCGGCCGGCTCGCCCTCACCGAGCCGTTCGGCGCCGCCGAACACCTCGTCGGCTGGCTGCGCGCCGCGGCCGGCACCGACCCCGACCCGGACGGCGCGATCCTGGTCACCGCGCCGGCGGCCGGACCGTTCGAGGACGCCGAGCTCTTCCGGATCGCCCGGCTCGTCCGCCAGTACGGGCACCACCGCCTGGTCGAGGTGGCCCTCGCGGGCGGCGACCCCGACTCCGCCGACGGCGCCGAACGCTGCCGCCTCCTCGGCGCCCGCACGGTCACCGCCGTCCCGGCCTCCTTCGGGCGGGCGGTCGCGCCGCCGGCACCGGCCGGCGTCCGCGACGGCGGACCGCTGCTGCGCCCCGCCGCGATCGCGGGGGTGGTCGCGGCCCGCACGGCGGCGGCCCTGCACCTGCTCGGCCACGGCGAGGACGGCGTCGCGGCCGGACTCGACGCGGAGCACGGGCACGGCTACGCCCACAGCCACGGGCCGGGCGCGGGCCACGGTCACGGTCCTGGGCAGGGTCAAGGTCCTGGGCACAGCCACGCTTCCGCGCACAGCCACACGCACGTCCACACGCATCACTGAACGAACCCACTGAACCGAGGGAGAGGAAGGGCCAGCCATGTCTGGTGGCGCCACGTACCTGTACGGCGACGACCCGGTGGAGATCAACGCCGGCCGCGCCACGGTCACCGTCACGGTCAGCAACACGGGCGACCGGGCGATCCAGGTCGGTTCCCACTACCACTTCTTCGAGGCCAACCGCGCCCTCGACTTCGACCGCAACGCCGCCTACGGCAAGCACCTGGACATCGCGGCCGGCACCGCCGTGCGCTTCGAGCCCGGCGTCACCCTGGACGTCACGCTCGCCGAGTTCGGCGGGCACGGCCGCCTGGTCGGCTTCGCCAACCTCGTCGACGGCGGCATCAAGTCCGCCGACACGCGCGCCCGCGCCATCGGCCGGGCGATCGCGCTCGGCTTCAAGGGCACCGAACTCGACCGCAAGGACGACCGCAAGGACGACCGCAAGGAAGGCACCCTCTGATGGCCATGCTCTCCCGCAAGCAGTACACCGACCTGTTCGGACCCACCGTCGGCGACCGCTTCCACCTCGCCGACACCAACCTCGTGGTCGAGGTCGAGAAGGACTTCAACCAGGGCCACTACGGCGACGAGGCCGTCTACGGCGGCGGCAAGGGCATCCGCGACGGCATGGCCCAGGACCCGGCCGCCACCTCCGCCCAGGGCGCGCTCGACCTGGTCATCACCAATGTCGTCGTCCTGGACCCGGTCCTCGGCGTCGTCAAGGGCGACATCGGCGTCAAGGACGGCTTCATCACCGCCGTCGGCAAGGCCGGCAACCCGCACACCCAGAGCGGCGTGCACCCCAAGCTCGTGATCGGCCCCGGTACGGAGGTCATCTCCGGCGAGCACCTGATCGCCACCGCCGGCGGCATCGACACCCACATCCACTTCATCGCCCCCCAGCAGGCCCAGGAGGCGCTGAGCAACGGCATCACCACCCTCATCGGCGGCGGCACCGGCCCCTCCGACGGCACCAACGGCACCACCTGTACGCCCGGCCCGTGGAACATCGGCCGGATGTACCAGGCCGTCGAGGACCTCCCGGTCAACGTCGGCCTCCTCGGCAAGGGCAACGGCTCGCTGCCCGGAGCCCTGCGCGAACAGGTCGAGGCGGGCGTGTGCGGCCTCAAGGTGCACGAGGACTGGGGCAGCACCCCGGCCGCGATCGACACGGCGCTGCGCGTCGCCGACGAGTACGACGTCCAGGTCGCCATCCACACGGACACCCTCAACGAGGGCGGCTACTTCGAGGACACCCTCTCCGCGATCGACGGCCGCACCATCCACACCTTCCACACCGAGGGCGCCGGCGGCGGCCACGCCCCCGACATCATGCGGATCGCCGGCGAGGCCAACGTCCTGCCGTCCTCGACGAACCCGACCCTGCCCTACACCGTCAACTCCGTCGACGAGCTCCTCGACATGGTGATGGTCTGCCACCACCTCAGCCACGACATCCCCGAGGACGTCTCCTTCGCCGACTCCCGGGTGCGCGCCGAGACCATCGCCGCCGAGACCGTCCTGCACGACGAGGGCGTCATCTCGATCTTCTCCTCCGACTCGCAGGCCATGGGCCGCATCGGGGAGTCCTTCACCCGCGCCTTCCAGACCGCCCACCACTGCAAGGACCAGCGCGGCAAGCTCGCCGGCGACACCGACCGCAACGACAACTTCCGCGTCCTGCGCTACCTCGCCAAGCTCACCATCAACCCGGCCATCGCCTCCGGCACCGCCGACCACATCGGCTCCCTGGAGCCTGGCAAGCTCGCCGACATCGTGCTCTGGCCGATCAACTCCTTCGGCGCCAAGCCCAAGATGGTCATCAAGGGCGGCGTCATCAACTGGGCCCTCATGGGCGACCCCAACGCCTCCCTGCCCACTCCGCAGCCGGTCTACTACCGCCCGATGTACGGCGCGCTCGGCCGCGCCAAGCAGGCCACCCGGGTCTCCTTCATGTCCCAGGCCGCCGTCGACCTCGGCGTCCCGGCCCGGCTCGGCCTCGACAGCCGCGTCCTGCCGGTGCAGCGGTGCCGCTCGGTCGGCAAGCAGCACATGGTCCGCAACGACGCCCTGCCGAAGATCGCGGTCGACCCGGAGACCTACAAGGTCACCCTGGACGGCGAGCCCGCCACCATCGAGCCCGCGCGCGAACTCCCGCTCAACCACCTGTTCTACCTCGCATGAGCGGCCCGGTCGGCGGTGACCAGGTCGGTGGGGAGACGGGCGGCGGTGATGCGGGCGGCAGTGGCCCGAGCAGTGGTGGCCCGGGCGGCCTGGACGCCCTGCTCGTCTGCCTCCAGCTCACCGACTCCGCCTTCCCCAGCGGGTTCTACACCCTCTCCCACGGGCTGGAGGGCTACGCCCAGGCCAAGGCCGTCACCCCGGACACCATGCCGGACCTGCTCACCGACCTGCTGCGCCACTCGGTGGGCCCGGGCGACGCCACCGCGCTCGCCCTCGCCCACCGCGCCGCGACGGCCGGGGACTGGGAACTGCTCGCCGAGGTCGACGAGCGGCTGCACGCGACCAAGCTCAACCGCGAGCTGCGGCTGGCCTCCACCCGGACCGGACGCCAACTCCTGGACATCGCCCGGGAGTCGCTCGGCGGCGAACCCCTGGAGCGGTACGCCGAACTGGTCGCCGACAAGCGCGCCCCCGGCTCGCAGGCGGTCGCCGCCGGGGTCGCGTACGCCGCCGCCGGCGTCCCGGCCGAACAGGCCCTCGCCGGCGACCTGTTCGCGTTCTGCACCAGCTTCGTCGGCGCCGCGCTGCGGCTGCGGCTGACCGACCACCGCAAGGCGCAGGTCGTGCTGCGGTCGGTCGCGCCGGTGCTCCAGGACGTCATCCGGGCCGCCCTGGCGCGGGAGTTGGCCGACCTCGGCGGCTGCGTGCCGGTCGCCGACGCGATGTCCGGACGGCACGAGCGGGCCGAGGCCCGGCTGTTCATGAGCTGACCCGCCGCGGGAACGGCGCCTCGCGCGGCACCGAAACGCGAAACACGAGCAACACCGCACCAGAGGAGGAAACTTGACCGAGAACGTGCTCCGCGTAGGCATCGGCGGCCCCGTCGGCTCCGGCAAGACGGCGCTGATCGAGGCCCTCGTCCCGGTCCTGATCGCCCGCGGCCACCGCCCGGCCGTCGTCACCAACGACATCTACACCCAGGAGGACGCCCAGCACGTGCGCCGCACCCTGGCCGGCGTGCTCGACCCCGAGCGGGTCGTGGGCGTCGAGACCGGCGCCTGCCCGCACACCGCCGTCCGGGACGACCCGACGATGAACCTCGCCGCCGGCGCCGAGCTCCTGGAACGCTTCCCCGACGTCGACACCCTGCTCTACGAGTCCGGCGGCGACAACCTGACCCTGACCTTCAGCCCCGTCCTCGTCGACCTCTTCCTCTTCGTCCTGGACACCGCCGAGGGCGAGAAGATGCCCCGCAAGCGCGGACCGGGCATCACCGAGTCCGACCTCCTGGTCATCAACAAGATCGACATCGCCCAGTACGTCCGCGCGGACCTCGGCGTCATGGAGTCCGACGCCCACCGCGTCCGCGAGGGCGGACCGGTCGTGCTCACCAACTGCCTGACCGGCGAAGGACTGGAGGAGATCGCCGCCTTCCTGGAGACCTTCCGCAAGGTCTCCGCATGACGGCCGCCCCGGACATCTCGCCGGACGTGGCCGCGGATGTCGCGCCGGATGCGGCCACGGATGCGGCACCGAACGTCGTGCCGGACGTGGCCGCGGACGTGGCGCCACCGCGGCTCGACCCCCGGCACTACGAGCCGGCCCGCGTCCCGGCCGAGGTCCGTCGGCACGCCGGGACGCCCGACACCCTCGGGGTCGGGCGCCCCGGCAAGGTCGGCCTGCTGGAACTCTCCTTCGAGAAGATCGGCGCCCGCACCGAACTCACCGGCCACTACCAGAAGTCGCCGCTGCAGATCATGCGCCCGCTCTACTTCGACCCCGCCCGCCCGGACCTCGCCGTCACCCTCCTGATGTCCACCGGCGGCGGCATCCTCCAGGCCGACCGGCTGCGCACCGACCTCCACTGCGGCGCCGACACGGCCGTGCACCTCACCACCCAGGCGGCCACCAAGGTCTACCGGATGGAGTTCGACTACGCGACGCAGCTCGTCAACCTGCACGCCGGCCCCCGCGCCTACGTCGAGTACCTGCCCGAGCCCGTCATCCCCTTCGTCGACTCCCGCCTCTACCAGCGCACCGTCCTCACCGTCGACCCCACCGCCACCGTCCTCGCCGGCGAGACCGTCCTCGCCGGGCGCCTGGCCCGCGGCGAGCGCAACGCCTACCGGGTGTTCGCCTCCGACCTCGAAGTGCGGCGCCCGGACGGCCCGCTGGTCGCCCTGGACACCGTCCGCCTGGAGCCGGGCGGCGGGGGCGTCTCGGGCCCGGCGGTGCTCGCCGGACACGACGTCATGGCCAGCCTGTACGCGATCACGCCGCTCGCCCCGGCCGCCCGGGTCGCCGACACCCTGCACGAGGCCCTCGCCGACCGCGGCCTGCTGTACGGCGTCAGCGTCCTGCCGCACGACGCCGGCGCCTGGCTGCGCCTGCTCGGCGACGACACCCGCGCCTGCGCCGCCGCGATGCGCACCGCGTGGGACGCCGTGCGCCGCCTCCTGATCGGCGCCCCGGCCCCGGACCTGCGCAAGACCTGACCGTTCAGTGGTTACAGGTACCAGTCCCCGTCTTCGGTGAGGCTCCGTTCGAGGTACTGGCGGAGCCTGCCGGCGACCATCGAGCGGCTGTCGGTCTCGTGGTCCCAGACGAACACGTCGTGATCGCGCTCGGGTGTGCGGACGAACGCGAACTGGTCGCCGCCGCCGTTGTCCCCGAAGAACATCAGCGGCTCGAACGGCATGTAGAGCTGCCGGAAGTCCAAGGTCGTCCGGAAATCGCCGTTCTCGCCCGCGATCCGCGCGGCGTCCCACACGACGTCCAGCCCGCGGTGGACGACCCCGTCGCACTCCCGCAGCAGGTCGGCGAGGTCGGGCGGCACCCGCTGCCCGAGTGCCCGCTCGACCTCCGCCAGCGTGTCGTCGGCGGCCGGGGCGCCGAGCTCGGCGCCCGGGGCCAGTTCGAGGATCAGTTCGTGCCACATGCGGGCAAGTCTTCCAGAGCCCGCCGGACGTACCCCTTCTGCCAGGGCGTCTCGACGGCGTGCGGGCTGTAGTGCGCCCGCACGTAGGCGACGGCCTCGGCGGGCGGCACGCCGTCCAGGACGGCGATGCGAGCGAGCGCCGTGCCGGTGCGGCCGCGGCCGCCGAGGCAGGCGATCTCGACGCGTTGGGCGGCGCAGCGCCGCCACGCCTCGCCGAAGGCGGCGCGGGCGTCGGCGCGGTCGGCGGGCAGGCGGAAGTCGGGCCAGCGCACCCAGCGGGCCTCCCACGGCACGGGGGCGGGGCGGTGGCCGAGGAGGTAGAGCGCGAAGTCGGGGGCGGGGCCGGATGGCAGCGGGCGGCTGAGGCCCCGGCCGCGCAGGAGGCGGCCGGACGGGAGCCGCAGGATGCCGGGGGCGGTCGGGTCCCACGTTGTCTCGGGCACGTCATCCCTTCGGATTTTCGCTTGTGCTGGAGTGAGGCTGGCGATTTTAATCGTCGGCAGGGTCGCTGTCCGGCCCCTTATCGAGGGAGATGTCCATGATTGCGTACGTCCCTTGTCCGGTCTCCACCGCCACCGCCTCCGCCTCGGCCACCGCCGTCCGCTCCGGTTCCGGGACCGGTTCCGACTCCGGCTCCAATGACACGGGCTGGAACGCCGTCCCGGGCGCGGCCCGCTGAACCGCTGAACGACTCCTGAGCGTCGGTCACGACGCGACGTACAGCCCCGCCGCCGCCGGCATCCCGGCGCGGTGGGCGAGGGCGGCGGCCTCGCCGCGCGAGGCGACGCCCAGCTTCGCCAGGATGTTGGCGACGTGGAACTTCACCGTCGACTCGCTGATGTGCAGCTCCCGGGCGATCTCGCGATTGCGCCGGCCGCGCGCCACCTGGTCCAGGACCTCCAGCTCGCGCGGCTGAAGGCCGTCCAGCGGATCCCCGGCGAGAGCCGGTCCGGGCGCCACGAGCGGCAGGTCCACCGTCACCGTGCTGCCCCAGCCGGGCACGGCCTCCACGGCGGCCCGGCCGCCGAGGGCGGCGATCCGGTCGGCGGTACGGTGCACGGCGAGGGCGTCGGCGGCGAGCAGGCCGGGCCCGTCGTCCCGCACCACCGCCCGTAGCACGTCACCGGTGAACGTCCAGCTCACGTGCAGCCGCGTCACCCCGTCCTGGTCGAGCATGGTGAGGACGGTCGCCCGGACGGCGTCGCGGGCGGTGTGCGCGGTGTCCGCCGGGACGGACCGGGCGGACTCCGCCGGGGGCACCAGGTCCAGCCGGACCCGGCCGTGCCGCAGCAGCGGGCGGAGCTCCTCCGCCAGCCGGGCGAACGCGGTGTCGGCCGGCTCCTCGCTGAGCGCCCGGTCGAGTTCGGCGCCCGCGCGCAGGTCCAGCAGCGCCGTCACGGCCAGTTCGGCGGCGCTGCGGCGCGCGGTCGCGTCGTCCAGGGCGGGCGAGCGCAGCGGCCCGAGGATCGCGGTGAGCGCGGCGCTGTGCATGCCGGTGAACTCGGCGATCGCGCGGGCCCGGGCGTTCGCCGAGGCCCGGGACGTCGCCGCGTGCTTGGGGCCCGCGTCGGTGGCGCGGTGGTGCGAGTGCGTCACGAGCAGCTCCCACAGCTGCTGGAGGACGGCCAGCGCGCCGTCGGGCACCGGCTCGGCGCTCGCGCGGACCAGCACCAGCAGGGCGGCGCCGCCGGCGTCGGGCGCCTTGCCGGTGCCGGGCGCGTTGCCGGTGTCCGGCGTGCTGCCTGTTTCCGGTGCGCTCCCGGTGCCCGGCGTCGCCGAGGCCACCACGACGGGCCGGGTGCGGCCCGCGAGCAGGGCCTCGCCCTGCCACGGCCGGCCCTGCGCGGTCGCGTCGGCGGTGGCCTCGGCGAGCCGGGCCAGCTCCAGGCTGACGACCTCCCCGGCGACCTCCGGCAGGCCGAGCGCGTTCGCGGGGGAGTACGTGCAGATGCCGCTGAGCTGGGCGACCGCCACGTGCGGCACGAGCGTGCCGAGCACCTCGGAGAGGCGGACCAGCAACGTCGGCCGGGGCGCGCGCAGCACCTCGACGGCCCGCGCGAGCGCGTCCTCCGGACGTCCCCACATGCTCTGCCAGTCCACGTCCGCGCTCAGTCCGGTCATGCCGTCCAGCCTAGCCCCGGGGGCGGCCGGCCGACCTGGCCATTGGGAGGGGTGGAACCGTCCGAAAGGACGGCCGGGAGAAGCCGGCCGGGCGCCGAGGATGGAGCCGTACCAGAACACGGGGTCCACGAACTCCTCGACACGGCAAGGACTTTCCCATGACCAAGGCGATCGCTTTCTCCGAGTACGGCGGCGCGGACGTGCTGCGCCCCATCGACCTCGACCTGCCCGCCCCGGGTGCCGGCGAGGTCCTGGTAGAGGTCCGCGCGGCGGGCGTCAACCCGCTGGACCACAAGATCCGGGCCGGCCTGATGGCGGACGTCTTCCCCGTCGCCCATCCCTTCGTCGCCGGCTTCGAACTGTCCGGCGTGGTTCGGGCCGTAGGTGCGGACGTCACCGCGTGGGCGACCGGTGACGAGGTGTTCGGCGCGGTGATGGGCGGCGCGCACGCCGAGCACGTGATCGTGCCCGCCGCCCAGCTAGCCCGCAAGCCCGCCGCGCTGGGCTGGGAGGAGGCGGCGGCGATCCCGGTCGCGGCGGAGACCGCCGAGCGGGCGCTGGCCATCCTCGACGTCCGGCCCGGCGAGACGCTGCTGGTGCACGGCGCGGCCGGCGGGGTCGGCACCGTGCTGCTGCAGTTCGCCCGGGCGCGCGGGATCACGGTCGTCGGCACCGCGAGCGAGGCCAACCATGCCCACCTGCGCGAGCTGGGCGCCATTCCGGTGGCGTACGGCGACGGGCTGGCCGAGCGCGTGCGGGCCGTCGCACCGGGCGGCGTGGACAAGGTGCTGGACGCGGCCGGGGTCGGCGGGGTTTTGCCGCTCTCGATCGAACTGGCGGGCGGCGCCGACCGGGTGCTGACGATCGCCGACTTCGTGGGCGCCGCGGAGCACGGGGTGCGCTTCACCGGCGGTGCCGAGGGCGTCGAGCCCTACTACGGCCGCGCGTTCGAGGCCGCGCTCGCGCTGCACGCGGCGGGGGACCTGCGGCTGCCGCTGCACCGGGTGCTCCCGCTCGCCGAGGCGGCGGAGGCGCACCGGGTGAGTGAGCACGGGCACCTGCGGGGGAAGATCGTGCTCACGGTGTGAGGGGCGCACGGATGACAGCTGACAACTTTCAGATAACAGATTTTGAAATCTGTTATCTGAAAGTTGTTCGCCGTTCGCCGTTCGCCGTTCGCCGTCCGCTGACCGCCGACGCCGCCGGGAGCCGTTCGCTGTTCGCGGAGCAGGCCAATCCGGCGCCGTCCACGCCGTCCTGACCATTCGTCGATAGAGTCCGGCGTCATGGTGACTGCGAACGCAACAGGTGGCGGGGTCGGACGGCTCGCGGGCAGGTCCTGCGTGGTGACGGGCGCGGCGAGCGGCATCGGCCGGGCCGTCGCCGAACGCTTCGCCCGCGAGGGTGCGGCGGTGATCGCGACCGACGTCGACGCCGTCGGTCTGGCCCGCCTCGCCGACCAACTCCCGTACGACATCGGCACGGTGGTCGGCGACGTCGCCCGCGACGAGGACGCGCGCCGGATGATCGACGCCGCCGTCGAGCGCAACGGCCGGCTCGACGTCCTGGTCGCCAACGCCGGTGTGCTCCCGCTCATGGAGATCACCGAGGCCACCGCCGAGGACTGGGACCACGTCATGGCCATCGACGGCCGCGGCATGTTCCTCACCTGCAAGTACGCGATCGCCGCGATGACCGCCCAGGAGCGGCCCGGCGGCTCGGTCGTCTGCATCTCCTCCATCTCCGGCGAGGCCGGCCAGCGCGGCCAGGCGGTCTACGGCCCGGCCAAGTTCGTCGCCTCCGGCCTCACCAAGCACCTCGCCGTCGAGTGGGCCGACCGCGGCATCCGCGTCAACGCCGTCGCCCCCGGCACCATCACCACCGAACGCGTCGTCCGGCTGCGCGACGAACCCGGCGGGCCCGAGTACCTCACCGCGATCGAGAAGCTCCACCCGATGGGCCGGCTCGGCTCCCCGGCGGAGGTCGCGTCGGCCGTGCTGTTCCTGGCCTCCGACGAGGCGTCGTTCATCACGGGAGCCGTCCTGCCGGTGGACGGCGGGTACTTGGCGCAGTAGCGGTCGGCCCGGTGGCGGCGAGTTCGCCCGGCTCGCCGGAGAACACGACCTCGCCGCGGTGCAGCACGTGCACGACGGCCGCGCCCGCCAGGGTGCGGGGGAGTTCCCGCGCGCTCAGGATCACCGTGGTGTCGGTGGCGAGCAGGTGGGCGTGCAGGCGGGCGACGACGGCCGGGGCCAGGCCGCGCTCGGGCTCGTCGAGCAGCAGCACCTCGGGCTCGGTGGCCAAAGCCCGGGCGAGGGCCACGAGTTGCTGCTGCCCGCCGGAGAGCGTGCCCGCCCGGCGGGGTAGCAGCGCGGCCAGCTCGGGAAACAGGCGGAGGGCCGACTCGCTGCCCGGACCAGCGAGTTGGAGGTGCTCGGCCACCGTCAGCGACGCGAACACCGCCCGCTCCGCCGGCACCAGCGCGAGCCCCGTCCGCACCCGCCGGCGTACCGACAGTCCGGTGACGTCCCGGCCCCGCCACACGACCCGGCCCCCGGACAGCCGGACGAGCCCGGCCAGCGCGTGCAGCGCGCTCGTCCGTCCGGCGCCGTTGGGCCCCAGCAGGACGCTCACCAGCCCGGACGGGAACGCCAGGTCCACCCCGTGCAGCGCTTCGAGCGGACCGTACCGGACCCGTGCCGAGCGCAACGCGATCTCCACCGGCATCACGCCACCCCGCCCCACGCCCGGGCCACCCGCGGATCCGCCAGCACCGCCGCCGCGGGACCGGCCGCCACCACCCGGCCGTCCGCCATCGCGTAGACGGTGTCGGCGAGTTCGGCGACCAGCCCGGCGTCGTGCTCGACCAGCAGCAGTGCCATCCCGCGCCCCGCGAGTCCCCGCAGCACCGCCACCAGCCTGGCCGTCTGGGCCGAATCCAGCCCCGCCGCGGGCTCGTCCAGCAGCAGCACCCGCGGCTCGCCCGCCAGCGCCCGGGCCAGCTCCACCAGGCGCAGCACCCCGGTCGGCTGCGCCCCGGCCGACTCGCCGGCCACGTCCCGCAGCCCGAACAGCGCGAGTGCCCGCTCCGTGCGCCCCGGGACGTCCGCCCGGTCGGGTCGCTGCTCGGCGCCCACACGGACGTTGTCGGTGACGGAGAGGGTGGGGAAGACGGCGATCTGCTGGAACGTGCGGGCGAGCCCCAGCCGTACCCGTGCATGCGCCGCCACCCGTGTGACGTCCCGCCCGCCGAGCAGCACCCGCCCGGCGTCCGGCCGGACCGTCCCGGCCAGGCAGTCGAACAGCGTGCTCTTCCCGGCCCCGTTCGGCCCGATCAGCGCGGTGATCCGCCCGGCGGGCGCGACGAGGTCGACGCCGCCGACGGCCTCGATCCCGCCGTAGCGGCGCACGATGCCGCGGGCGGTGAGGCGGGCGGTCATGGGTGCTCCGCGGCGGAGTGTCAGCGGGCCTAAAATAGCGGTGAGAGTTATACATATTATGTTTGGTATTGGTGTGAAGTGGGCAGCGGTGGCGCGCCGCGGGGGC
>NZ_JBHWGV010000005.1:72322-76871 GCF_042732955.1 Kitasatospora sp. NPDC059747
TGTGCGCGCCCGCCCGCGCCGCCACACAGAAAATATAACACCACAACTAAATTACTAATATTTGTTTCCGAGCGCACACCCCGCTGTCTCCTGTGAAGCCTCGCTCGCGGCCCGCCTGCACACCGCCGTGCCCGCGCTCACCGCTCCTCCTCCCGCGCGATCCGCCCCGCGATCGTCGCCCGCACCCGCCGGCCTGCCGGGGTGAGGCGCCCGGGCGGCAGTGGTGGCGGCGCCTGCGCGGACCTGCGGCCGGGCAGGGCCGCCAGCCCGCCGGGGAGCCGTCCGATGGCGGCGGCGAGGACGCCCACCGCCACCGCCGAGACGCCCGCGACCGTGCCCGCGTCGAGGCCGATCAGCAGGGCGGCGGCCAGGACGGCCCCCAGCGCGCTGTCCGCCCCCGCGACCACCACCGCCGCGAACCACAGCAGCCCACGCACCGGGTCGAACGACGCCGCGTCGAAGGCCCGCCCCGCGAGCCCCATCAGCCCGCCGCCCAGTGCCGCGAGCGCCGCGCCCGCCACGAAGGCGAGCAGCTTCAGCCCGGGCACGTCCACGCCCGCCGCGACGGCGCCGGCCTCGTGGTCGCGCATCGCGGTCAGCGCCCGCCCGAGGCGCCCCCGGTGGAGGCCGCGCACGACCGCCGCCCCGAGCCCCAGCAGCAGGAGCTCGGCGACGTAGAAGGCGCGGTCCCCGGCCAGGAAGGACGGCCGGTCGAGGGTGAGCCCGGTGGTCGCGTACGGCTGCTGGAAGACGAACCGGCTCATCGCCGTCCCGACCGCGAACGTGACCAGCGCGAGCGCCAGCCCGCGCCGCCGGATCGCCGGCCAGCCGGTGAGCAGCCCGAGCGGCGCGGTCGCGAGCACGGCGAGCAGCAGCGCGGGCGCGGCCGGCAGCGGCGGGAGCCCGGGCACCCGGCCCGACATCAGCAGCGCCGTCCCGAGCGCGCCCATCCCCGCGTACCCCGCCTGGCCGAGCGAGATCTGCCCGCCGTACCCGGTGACGACGACGATCGACAGCAGCACGAGGGCGAGCGCCGGTACGAGCAGCGCGCTGCGCAGGTCGTTGCCCCGGAAACCGAGCGGCAGCAGGAGGAGCACGAGGCACACCGCCGCCGCAGCACCGCGCCCGCCATCCGCGGCCCCGGGCCCCGAGAACGCGGGAGAGCCGGCCCGTTCGCCGGAGATGCGCGGTCCGGCGAGCAGCGCGGTGGCGAGCAGGGCGATTACGAACAGGTTCGACTGCACCGCCTCCACCAGCGGCAGCAACTGCCCCGCCGGGCGCAGCCGGGTGAGCTCGGCCTGGGCGACGCCGAGGCCGAGCCCGGTGGCGACGGCGACCGGGATGCTGCGCAGCCGGGCCGCGACGGCGACCGCCATGGTCTCCATGACCAGCAGCGGCAGCCCGTACGGGTCGAGCAACAGGTACGGCGCGAGGGCGATGCCGACCAGTCCGGCGGTGAACGAGCCGAACGCCCACCCGGCGGCCGAGACCCGGTCGGCGTCCACCCCTGCGAGGCCGGCGAGGCGGCGGTCGTCGACGACGGCGCGCAGGTGCAGGCCGAAGCGGGTCCAGCGGGTGGTGGCGGCGACGGCGAGCGCGAGCACGAGGATCGCGGCGAGCTGGGCGACGGTGTCGGGCCGCAGCGCGTGCCCGCCGGGCAGCCGGATCGGCGCGCCGCCGAACGGCGAGGGTGCCCCGGCCAGCGGCGCGGCGCCCCACAGCAGCACGACGGCGCCGATGAGCAGCACGAACACGCCGAGCCCGGCGACCATCGTGTCGGCCGGTCCGGCGCCGCGCCGTTGCAGGGGGCGGTAGACGAGGACGTCCAGCAGCACGCCGAGCGCGGGGGCGACGAGCAGCAGGCAGAACGCGACGGCGGGCCACACCGGCCAGTGCCGCACCACGACGAGGTCGCGCAGCAGGTAGGCGACGGCCATTGCCTGCGCGCCCTGCGCGATGTTGAGCACGCCGGTGGCGCGGTGGCACACCACCAGGCCGATGCCGCTGAGCGCGGCGGCGCTGCCGACGGTGAGCCCGGCGAGGGCGAGGTCGACGGTGAGGCCGAGCGAGCCGGAGGCGGCCATCGGGGCTCAGCCGGCGGGCGGGGCGGACTCGCCCGGACGGGTGGTGGCGGCGGGGCCGTCGGGTGCCCCGGGGTCCTCGTCCGGCGTGGTGGGCGGCTCGCAGACCGGGCAGGCCGTCAGGCCCCGGGTCCGGACGGTCTCCGGGTCCACCCGCACGGCCGTGTCCTTCCCGGCGACGAGGGGACAGTCCGGCCGGTGGTAGTGCGTGCCGCCGGGCACGGCGAGCCACCCGCAGCTCTCGGACTCCGGGGAGAACGACGGTTCCCCGGCAGCCCTCGGCTCGTCCGGCTCATCCGGCTCATCCGGCTCATCCGGATCGTTCGGCCCGTCCGGCTCGACCAGGAGCGCGTACAGCCGCTCCACCCGGAGATCGGTCGGGTCGCCGCGCCCGGACGGGGGCGGCGGCCGCAGCGCGACCAGCACGGCGCCCGCCACGATCAGCGCCGCGCCGGGGATCGTGGACGACGCCAGGTAGGGGATCTGCTGCTCGGCGAAGCGCTCGCCGGACACCCCGTACCAGCCCAGTACGCACAGCACCGCCCCGGCCGCGACGAGCAGCCACCCGGCCCACTCGCGCGTGCCCCGCAGGGCCCGCGGCCGACGGGCGCCGCGCCGGACGGGGGACTCCCGCGCGGCGTTCCGGGCGGTTCGTCCGCCGGATTGCGATTCGTCCATCGATCCGCCTTCATGGTGTCACTTGCGACGTTTCCAGGATCGGCCTGGAACGGCATCCGGGAGACCACCGGATCGAACCCACCGGATCGACCCCCCCAAGGTCGAATCCGCGAGGTCGAACCCGCGAGATCGAACCCCCGCGAGGTCGAACCCGCGAGGGAACACCCGAAAGGGAATAGCAATGCCTGTGACGGAGAGCGGCAAGCCCAGGGTCCTGCGGACGGCGGCGAGCGCGCTGCTCGCGCTGCTGCTGGCCGGATCGGTGGCCGCGTGCAGCAGCAGCAAGTCCGGTTCGTCGGCGGCGTCCTCGGTGAAGTCGGCGGCGTCGGCGGCCGTTTCCTCGGCGTCGGCGGCCATCTCGTCGGCGGTGGCCGGTGCCGGTTCCGCCGCTTCGCCCGGCGCCTCCGCGAGCGGCACCGCGCCCGCCGACCCGGCCGCCGCGAAGGCCGAGGTCACCGCCAACTGGGAGAAGTTCTTCGACCCGGCCACCCCCATCGCCGACAAGGCCAGGCTGCTCCAGAACGGTGACGTGCTGCTCCCCGTCCTCCAGGGCTTCTCCCAGGACCCGCGGGTCGGCCAGGTGCAGGCCAAGGTGTCCGACGTGACGTTCACCGACGCCACGGACGCCACCGTCACCTACGCGCTCTCCCTGCAGGGCACCGTCGTCGAGCCGAGCGCCTCCGGCCAGGCCGTCCTCGACAACGGCACCTGGAAGGTCGGCCGCGCCACGCTCTGCGGCCTCCTCACCCAGGCCGCCGGCGCCAGCGGCACCCCGATCCCCGGATGCGGCTGACGGCCGCCGCCCCCCGCCGGGTGCCCGCCGTCCTGCTGGCCCTGCTCCTGCTGCTGACGGCCTGCGGCACCCGGCTCCCGGACGGCGCGTTCACCGGCCGCCCCACCCCCGCAGGCCCGGGGTCCGGTCCCGGCTCCGCGTCCGGCGCCAACCCGGCCTCGGACACCGGTGTCACCGCCGGCGAGATCCGGATCGGCATCGTCACGTCGCTGACCAGCCCGGTCGGCAGCGACGTGTTCATCGGCCCGCGCTACGGCGCTCAGGCCTTCTTCCAGGCCCTCAACGACCGCGGCGGCCTGCACGGGCGCACCGTCCGCCTCGTCACGTGCGACGACGCCGGCAGCGGCATCGGCAACCAGGACTGCGTCCACCGCCTGGTCGACCAGGCCCACGTCTTCGCCTTCGCGAGCGGCAGCGTCCTCGACTACGCGGGCGCGCCGTACGTCAGCGGCAAGGCCGTGCCGGACGTCGGCGGGCAGCCGATCGGCACCGCCTACGACCGCTGGCCGCACCTGTACGGCATCTACGGCAGCGCGGCCCCGCGCGACGGGCGGTCGGTGGGCTGGAACGGGACGCTCTACCAGAGCACCGAGGTGTTCCGTTTCTTCAAGGAGCGCCTGGGTGCGGCCAGCGCCGCCGTCGTCGCCTACAACCAGGCCGACTCGGCCCGCTACGCCGCCCAGCTGAAGGCCGGGCTGGAGGCGGAGGGCTACCGGGTGCTGCTCCAGACGGTGGACTTCGCGCTGCCCGACTTCCAGGCGGTCGCCGCCGCCGTCCGCGCCGACGGCTCGCAGCTCCTCTTCGACGCCATGGACACCCGCGGCAACGCGGCCCTGTGCCGCGCCCTGGACGAGGCCGGGGCGCGGGTGACGGCGAAGGTGACCAACGTGCAGAACTGGTCGGAGTCGGTGGGCAGGGGGTAGCAGTGCTGCAGCGGGTGGCGCTACGCGCTCGGGGGGTCGACGTCCACCCCCGACACAGCTGACAGGCGCTACAC
>NZ_JBHWGV010000005.1:76881-122574 GCF_042732955.1 Kitasatospora sp. NPDC059747
GCCCCGCGGCCCTGGCCCGCGCCCCGGACGACGCGGGGGCTGGGGAGCAGGCGAAGGTGAGCCACGAGCAGCAGTGGTCGGAGCCCGAGCGCACCCACTACCAGTCCTCACCCGATTGCCGCAACGCGCTCTGGGCGACCTCGTCCAGCCTGAACTACGAGGACCGGCAGTACCCGGCGGTGCGCGACTTCCGGGCGGCGATGGCCCGCTACTACCCCGACCGGGCGGCGCAGCTGTCCGCCTGGGAGCTGGAGGGCTGGGCGGGCGCCCAGTGGCTCACCGACGCGATGGACTCGTGCGGCGCGGCGCTCACCCGGGCCTGCGTGGAGGCGTTCATGAACCGCGCCGAGCCGTACGACGCGCACGGCCTGATCCTGCCCGCCTCCTTCGTCCCCGAGCCGCCGCCCGCGGGCCCCGTGCGCGCCTGCCTGAACGCCGCCCGCTGGCAGGACTCGGCCGGGGGCGGCGCGGGCGGCTGGGTCACCCAGGTGCCGTCGATGACGACGACCTGCTACGACGTGCCCCAGCTGCCGTACAAGCCCTGACCGGTCCGGTGCGTCAGTCGTCCGGGAGCCGCTCGACCACGACCATCGCCGCGTCGTCGTCCAGGTGGCCGCCGACGTGGGCCAGGAGGTCGCGGCGCAGGCGGTGCAGGAGGACGGACGGGCGGTCGGCCTGCCAGGCCGTGACGCGTTCGGTGAGCGGGTAGAAGCGCTTGCGGGCGTCCCGGGCCTCGATCACGCCGTCCGTGTAGATCAGCAGCCGGTCGCCGGGCCGGAACGGGAACACCTCGACCCGGTACTCGCCCGGCGCCAGTTCGCCGAGGCCGAGCGGCGGCGCCGGGTGGTCGGCGGCCAGCGGGGTGATGCCGTCGGCGCGCAGGAGCAGCGGGGGCGGGTGGCCGCAGTCGATCAGGCGGACCTCGGTGCCGTCGTCGGGGATGTCGAGCAGGACGGCGGTGATGAAGGACTCGCCGCTGTCATCCGCCCCGGCGTCCTCCTCGGGCCCGTCGCCGGAGCCGCCGACCAGCCGCCGGTGGCTCGCCTGGGCGCTGAGCTGGGCGAGGTCCCAGCAGACGCTGCCGTCCAGGTAGGCGGCGAGCCCGGGCAGCTCGGCGTGCAGGTGGGCGGCGGCGCGGAAGGCGCCGAGCAGGAGCGCCGCGTCGCCGAGCGAGGACAGGCCCTTGCCGCGCACGTCGCCCACCAGGAGCCGGGTGCCGGTCGGGGTGCGGGCCGCCGCGTAGAGGTCCCCGCCGACCTGTGCCTCGGCCTCGGCGGCCAGGTAGACGGAGGCGAGGTGCAGCGGCCCGATCCGGTCCGGGAGGGGGCGCAGCAGCACCCGCTGGGCGGCCTCGGACACCGAGCGGACCCGGGCCAGCTCGCGCTCGTGCCGGTCGCGCAGCACCCGCAGGGTGACGATCAGCACCGAGACGGCGAGCTGAGCGGCGAGCTGGGTCTGGATGTTCGTGGTGGTGAGGCCCGCCTCCCGGACGCCGCCGATGACGGCGAGCGCGGCGAGCGCGAGCACGGCGACGCCGAACGTGGCGCGGGCGCCGGCCAGGGAGGCGGTGAGCGCCGGGGCCACGATCAGCAGCGGGCCGAGGTGGATGTCCGGCGGCGAGAGGATGTCGACGACCGTGATGACGACGATCAGCGCGAGCGGCAGCGCCGTCAGCGCGCGGCGGTCGAGCCGCCACGGTCGGCGGCGGTCGCGGGGGCGCGGGTCACGGTCTCGCTGCCGTAGTGGCACCTCTCCTCTGTACACCGTGGGGGCGGTGCGGCGCACCCCGGGCGGCGGTCGCGGGGGCCGGTGGGTGGCGGGCGACGGGTGCGGGCCGGTGGGTGGTGGGCGGCCGTCGCGGGGGCCGGTGGGCGTCCGGTGTGGGAGCCGGTGGGCGTCCGGGGAGGGTCAGCCCTCGGCGCCGTAGCGGGCGAGGTAGTCGGCGAAGCGCGAGACGTCGGCGTCGGACCAGTCGGTGAAGCGCTCGGTGAAGGCCAGCCGGCGTTGTTCGTTGGCGTCCCGCAGGAGGGTGAGCCCGGCGTCGGTGGCGCGCAGGATCTGGCCGCGCTGGTCGTCCGGGTCGGTCTCGCGGCGCAGCAGGCCGAGCCGCTCCAGGGCGGTGACCTGCCGGCTGACGGTGGACTTGTCGAGCATGAAGTACGCCGCGACGTCGGCCGCCCGGCAGCCGCCGCGCTCGGTGATCAGGTCGAGGATGCTGTAGGTGACCAGGGAGAGGTCAGGGTGCAGCTGCGAGGCCTTGTGGCGGGCGCGGCGGGCGAAGGCGGTCAGCTCGCGCTGGATGGTGTCGATCGACGTCTGGCGGCCGGGCACGGCGTCCTACCTCCTCGGGATTTGTTGCACTATACAACGGGTTTCGGCGGGATGCCCGCCGGTCCGCCGGTCGGCCCGTCCGTGGGCTCGTCCGTCGACCGGTCCGTCGGCCCGTCGGTCGACTCGCCCGCCGGTCCGCCCGGTGTCCCGTCGGCGCTCGTGCCCTCGGCCCGCCACGCGCGGGCGGCGGCGATCCGGCGGGTCGCGCTGGGGTGAGTGGCGAACAGTAGCTCAAGCACCCGGGGCGGGTCGACATCGGACACGTTGGCCAGTGCCAGTCTGCGCTGCATCGCGATGAACTGCTCGGCGTCCGAGGTCAGTTCGAGGGCGTGCCGGTCCGCCCTGGCCTCGATCCGGCGGCTCGCCGCGCACTGCGCCGGCCCCGACAGCGCGCCCAGCAGCGCCCCGATTGCCGCCAGCAGCGGCAGCGCCCGCGGATCCGCCGCGTCCGCCGCCCCGGCCGCCTCCAGGAGCGGCCGCCACGTGCCCAGCAGACCCAGCACCACCACCGCCACGGCCGCGCCCGCCGCGCCCAGCACGGTGCCGGTCAGGACGTCCCGGTGCTTCACGTGCCCCAGCTCGTGCGCGACCACCAGCTCCACCTCGCGCGGCTCGGCCGTCGACAGCAGCGTGTCGTACGCGACGATCCGGCGGGTCGCGCCCAGCCCCGACACGTACGCGTTCAGCGCGGTCGTCCGCCGGGAGGCGTCCGCCACCAGGACGTCGCGGATCCCGACGCCGTCCCGCTGCGCCAGCGCGAGCAGCGCCGTCCGCAGCGGCCCCTCCGGCATCGGGGTGAAGCGGTTGAACACCGGCTCGACCACGAGCGGGTGCAGGAACGACAGCGCGCCGACGAGCACCGCCGCCGCGCCCGCCCCCGACACCCACCAGCGCTGCGGCGACCACGCCGTCAGCGCGAACAGCCCGAGCGCGAGCGGCAGGACCAGCACGAGCGCCAGCGCCAGGCCGCGCACCGCGTCCAGCGCCCAGCCCGCCCAGCCCTGTGTCACCAGCCCGTACCGGGCCCGGACGGTCCGCGCGCCGGCGCCGAACGGCAGCTGCGCCGCCTGGCCGAGCACGACCAGCGCCGCCGCGCCCGCCAGGACCTCGGCCGTGCGGGAGCCGCCGAACCAGCCGCCGACGGCGCTCACCAGGCCCGCCCCGGCGGGGGTGAGGCCGAGGACGAGGGTGAGCGCGAGACCGGTCAGCCGCCCGCCCAGCGCCCACGGGAGCTGGGCGCGGCGCAGGGCCCGGCCGCGGGCGCGTTCGGCGGGGGTGAAGTCGTCCGTGGTCGTGGTGTCCATGGGAGGGGTGCGGCTCCGGGGTCCTGGACGGCGGGTGTCGGGGTGCAGCGTGTCGGGGTTCAGCGTGTCGGGGTTCAGCATGGCGCACCGGGCCGGGGCGTGGCCCGTCCTCAGGCGGGTTCACCCCCCCGTTGGCCGGGTGGGTCCTGGCTTCGGGCGGGTGGGTTCCGGCTCCGGTCTTGTCCGCACTGTGTCCGAACGGTGCCGAAACCGCGCGGGTGCGTGACGTAGGCTGACCGCTCTTGTGCCGATGCTCCGCGCGGCCGCTCCGTCGTGCTGCTCTGCGTTGCCGCTTCGTCTTGCTGCTGGTGTTGATCTCGGGGGGAACCACTCATGCGCCGCGCCGTCTCGTCCGCTGCCGCCTGCACCGCGCTCCTGCTCGGGCTGACGGGTGTCGCCGCGTGCGGGCCCGACGACGCGGCGTCCGGGGCCGGAGCCTCTGCATCCGGGGCTTCCGCGTCCGCCGCCGCCCCGTCGGCCGCGGCTTCGGGGAAGGGCTCCTCCGCGCCGACCGCCTCCGCGGCAGCTCCCGCCCCCGCGACGGCCAAGCCGACGGCGCCGCGGCCCGACGGGACCATCCGGGTGGCCTTCGCCGGGGACGTCCACTTCGAGGGCCGCACCGAGGCCCGGCTCGCCGTGCAGCCGCCCGAGCCGCCGCTCGGCCCGATCTCCGCGACCCTCGCGGACGCCGACCTGTCCGTGCTCAACCTGGAGACCGCGATCACCGGCCGCGGCGCCCCGGAGCCCAAGCTCTACACCTTCCGCACCACGCCCAAGGCGCTCGACGCCCTCAAGGCCTCCGGCGTCGACGTCGTCTCCATGGCGAACAACCACGCCGTCGACTTCGGCGCCGACGGCCTCGCCGACACCCTCGCGGCCAAGGACTCCGCGCCGATCCCGGTCATCGGCGTCGGCCGCACCGCCAAGGAGGCGTACGCGCCGTACGTCTCCACGGTGCGCGGCGTGAAGGTCGCCGTCGTCGCGGCCAGCCAGATCGAGGACCTCACCAACCAGAAGTGGCGCGCCGGCGCCGCCAAGCCGGGCATCGCCTCCGCCCTCGACGTCCCCGCCGTGGTCAAGGCGGTGGAGGACGCGAAGCGCCAGGCCTCCGTCGTCCTCGTCTACCTGCACTGGGGCGAGGAGGGCAAGGCCTGCCCGACCGCCGACCAGACGTCCATCGCGAAGAAGCTCGCCGCCGCCGGCGCCACCGCCGTGGTCGGCACCCACGCCCACACGATGGTCGGCTCCGGCATGCTCGGGAACACCTACATCGGGTACGGCTTCGGCAACTTCCTCTGGTACGGCACCTCCAACTACCCGTTCTCGAACGAGACCGGCGTCACCACGCTGACCGTCACCGGCGACGGCCGGGTGACCGGCGAGGCGTTCGCCCCGGCGACGGTCGACGACCGGGGCGTTCCGGTGCCCGTCACCGGCGCCGCCGCCGAGGCCGCGCTCAAGCGGCGCGACGGCCTGCGCGGCTGCGCGGGACTCGCGCCCGCTCCCGCCGCCGCGCACTGAGCTCGCCGACGTCCCGGGTGGTCAGCGCCGCGGCCGCGGACAGCCCGGTGCCGCGCGACGCGGCCAGTCGCTCGCGGACCTCGCGCGGCGTGCGCGGGCGCCAGCCGGGCCCGTCGCAGCACGAGGAGTGGAACGTCACGCCCGCGCCCAGCAGCGCCGTGAGCGCCCGCCAGCCGGCGTCGTCCCGCTTCCCCGGCACCTCCAGGTCGTGCCCGGCGTCCGTCAACTGCCCGCCGCAGCGCGGGCACCCGTCCCGCCCCGGTGCGCCGTGGCGCTTCATCGACACCCGGCAGGACACGCAGACGTAGTGGCGCCGGGAGGTCTGAGATCGCGTGCACATGCACGCCAGGCTAGGAGAGCCGGCGCGCGGCGGCACCCGGTTTTCGGCACGTGCGGACGACGGCAGGATCGGCCCCCGGGGCGGACCGTCGGGTGGCACCGTCCGATTGGCGCCGTCTGAGTGGCACCGTCCGGATGGCGCCGTCGTGCGGCCCGGAAGGCGGACGGATGATCGAGGCGGAACTGAAGGCGCTCGTGCGCCGACCGGGGGCGGTCCTGCGCCACCTGGAGGGCGGGTACGGTCCGGGGCGGGCGGAGGTGTACCGGGACACCTCCTACGACACGCCGGGCGGCGAACTGCTCGACGGCGACCGGGAGCTGCGGATCCGCGAGATCGAGGGCGCGGACGGATCCCGGCGCGCGCTGCTCACCTACAAGGGCCCCCGGGTGGACGGACCGTCCGGCTCGAAGCCCGAGCACGAGACGGCGGTGGCGGACGCCGGAGCCGCCCACGGCATCGCCCGGGGCCTCGGGTACCTGCCCCGGCTCGCCTTCGAGAAGCGCTGCCGCAACTACGCGGTGGAACGCGACGGCCGCCGAGGGCTCGGGCGAGCTGGCCCCGGCGCTGGCCGTTGTGCGCGGGCTGATGGCCGAGCTCGGCATCGAGGACGGCGACTTCACCCCAGAGCTCTACACGGACGCGGTGGCGGCCCGGCGCGGTGCGGGGGGTGGGGGCCGGACGGGGCGGTGAGCTGTGGGCCGGCGGGGTTCCGATGGGCGGGCTGCTGCTCTTCGGGCTGCGGTGCTTGGGACTGTCGCGCTTCGGACCGCCGCGCTTCGGGCTGTCGGGTCTTCAGGAGGCCGGGTGTCCGGGGTGGTTCGGTCGCGGGAGCGCCGTGCCTCCCGGCGTCTGGGCGTGGACGAACAGCTGTGTTAGGTTAGCCTTACCTAAGAGAGCTGGTCGGAGGGGAAGTCCGTGCTGCAGTCCGAACTCGCCGGTACGGTCGCCCTGGTCACCGGGGCCGCCCGGGGCATCGGCGCGGCCGTCGTCCGGGCGCTGGTCGCCGAGGGGGCCGTCGTCGCGGCGGCGGACCGTGACGCCGGCGCGCTCGCCGCGCTCGCCGAGGAGTCGCCCGCCATCCGCCCGTACGTCCTGGACGTGACGGACCCGGCCGCCGTCGAGGCCGTCGTGGCGTCCGTCGAGGCCCGACTCGGGCCGCTGGGCGCCATGGTGAACGTCGCAGGGATCCTTCGTGCCGCACCCGCCGTCGAACTCTCCGACCGGGACTGGGCGGACATCTTCGCCGTCAACTCCAACGGGGTGTTCCACGCGTGCCGCGCGGCCGGCCGGCGGATGGCCGAGCGCGGGGGCGGTGCCATCGTGACCGTCGGCTCCAATGCCGCCAGCGTGCCCCGCGCCGGGATGGCCGCCTACGCGGCCTCCAAGGCGGCGGCCACCATGTTCACCCGCTGCCTCGGGCTCGAACTCGCCCGCTCGGGCGTGCGCTGCAACATCGTCTCACCCGGCTCGACCGACACCGCGATGCAGCGCTCTCTCTGGGGCGACGACGCGGAGGCCGCCCAACAACGCGTGATCGACGGCGACTTGGCCGCCTGGCGGATCGGCATCCCGCTCGGTCGGATCGCCGCACCCGCCGACGTCGCCGAGGCGGTGCTGTTCCTGGTCTCCGACCGGGCCCGGCACATCACCATGCACGACCTGTACGTCGACGGCGGCGCCACCCTGCGCGCCTGACGGGCGGATCGGGCCCTCGGGCCGCCGTTCCGTTCCCCAGGCTCTTTCTCAGGCCCGTTCTGGTCCTTTTCCGGTCCTTTCCGGTCCTTCCCGGCCGACGCCTCCCCAGGCCCCCGTCGGCCGTCAACTCCCGGGCAGCTCCCGGACGTCCACCCCACGCAGACTGGAGACTCCAGGTGACCACGGTCCACCACGCCCCCGTCGGGGACCCGCCGTATCCCCCCGCGGCCACCACCGCCCCGGACCACACCGTCATCGGCGCGGCCAGCGGCCTGCTCGGCCAGTACCGGGCCGCCCCCGACGAGGCCTTCTTTGCCTCGCCGACCCGCACCCTGCTCACCTCCGGCGTCCTTGCCCGGGTGCCGCAGGACGGGCGCCCGCTGCCCGCCCGCGTGGCCGCCACGCTCGCCGACGCCCGCCGGGCTGGAGTCGAACGACCGTTCGTGGTGGGCGCGGTGGCGTTCGACCACGACGCGCGGGCCGAACTCACCGTGCCCGTCCGGGTCCGCGCCACCGGCGCACTGCGCGACGACCCGCTGATAGCCCTCCCCGCACCGCCGGCCGAACAGGTGGACTGGCAGGTGCGCCCGGTACCCGAGCCAGCCGGGTACGGCGCCGGCGTCGCGGCGGCCGTCGAACGGCTGCGCGCAGGGGAGTTGAGCAAGGTCGTCCTGGCCCGCACGCTCGAACTGACCTCCGGCGCCCCGCTCGACCTGCCCGCCGTCCTCCAGCGCCTCGCCCGCCGCGACCCGGGCGGGTACACCTTCGCCGTCCCCGCCGGCGGCGGCCGTACGCTGATCGGCGCCAGCCCCGAACTCCTGCTCTCCCGCCGGGGAACGGCCGTCCTCGCCAACCCGCTGGCCGGCTCGGTGCCGCGCAGCGCCGACCTCGGCGAGGACGTCCGCCGGGCGGCCGCCCTCCTGGAATCGCCCAAGGACCTGCACGAACACGCCGTCGTGGTCGACGCCATCCGCACCGCGCTGGCACCGTACTGCCGCACCCTCGACATCCCGGCGCGGCCGACCCTCGTGCGCACGGCCGCCATGTGGCACCTCGCGACGACGATCACCGGCGAACTGGCCGACCCGGCCGCCTCCGCGCTGGAACTGGCCGCCGCGCTGCACCCCACCCCGGCGGTGTGCGGCACCCCGACCCCCGTCGCCCGCAGAGTCATCGGCGAGACTGAACCGTTCGACCGCGGCCTGTACGCCGGCATGGTCGGCTGGGGGGACGTGGACGGCGACGGCGAGTGGGTGGTCACCATCCGCTGCGCCGAGGCGCACGAGCGCACCCTGCGCGTCTTTGCGGGCGCGGGCGTCGTCGCGCAGTCCCGGCCGGAGGCCGAACTCGCCGAGACCGAGGCCAAGTTCCGCACTTTCCTGGACGCGGCGGGGGTGCCGCGATGAGTCGGCTTGACGAGGCGACGGGGTCGGAAGAGGCGACGGGGCTGGACGAGGCGACGGGGTCGGAAGAGGCGACGGCTCCGAGCGAGGTGACGCCCATGGACGAGGTGCTGGCCGGATTCACCCCGTATCCGGCCGAGTTCACTGAGCGCTACCGGGCCGCCGGGCACTGGCGCGGCGAGACCTTCGGCCGGATGCTGCGCGAACGCGCCGCCGCGCACGGCGAGCGCGTCGCGATCGTCGATCCGGCGGGGGAGGGACGGCGCTGGACGTACGCCGAACTCGACCGCCGGGCCGACCGGATGGCCGCCGGACTGCTGGCCCGGGGGATCCGGCGCGGGGATCGCGTCGTGGTCCAACTGCCCAATGTCGCCGAGTTCTTCGAGGTGGTCTTCGGGCTGTTCCGGATCGGCGCGCTGCCGGTCTTCGCGCTGCCCGCCCACCGGTACACCGAGATCGGGCACTTCTGCTCCTTCACGGGCGCGGTCGCGTACGTGATCCCGGACGTCGACGGGGGCTTCGACTACCGCGAACTGGCGGACCGGGTACAGGCGGAGAGTCCCAGGCTGCGGCTGGTGCTGGTGGCGGGGGAGGACCCCGGGGGGCACGTGCGGCTGGCCGACGTGCCCTGCGATGTGCTGCCCTGCGACATGCCCCTCGGAGGGGAGTTCGGCGAGCCGCAGCCCGGGGAGGTCGCGTTCCTCCAGCTCTCCGGCGGCAGCACCGGCGTACCGAAACTGATCCCGCGCACCCACGACGACTACATCTACTCCCTGCGCGGCTCCGTCGAGCTGTGCGCGCTGGACCAGGACAGCGTCTACCTGTGTGCCCTGCCCGTCGCGCACAACTTCCCGCTCAGCTCGCCCGGTTCGCTCGGCACGCTGTACGCGGGCGGCCGGGTGGTGCTCTGCCCGCGGCCGGGCCCCGAAACGGCGTTCCCGCTGATCGGGCGCGAGGGCGTGACGATCACCGGCCTGGTACCGCCGCTCGCCCTGCTGTGGCTGGACGCCGCCGAGCGCGGCGCGTGCGGCTTCGAGAGTCTGGAGGTCCTGCTGGTCGGCGGCGCCAAGTTCAGCGAGGAGGCCGCCCGCCGGGTCGGCCCGCTCCTCGGCTGCACGCTCCAGCAGGTGTTCGGCATGGCCGAGGGGCTCGTCAACTACACCCGCCTGGACGACCCCGACGACGTCATCGCCACGACCCAGGGCCGCCCGATCTCCCCGGACGACGAGGTCCGGGTCGTCGACGACCACGACCGGGACGTGCCGGACGGGACCACCGGCCACCTGCTCACCCGCGGCCCGTACACGATCCGCGGCTACTGGAACGCGCCCGGACACAACGCCGACTCCTTCACGGCGGACGGCTTCTACCGCACCGGGGACCTCGTCCGGCGCACTTCCACCGGCCATCTCGTGGTCGAGGGCCGCGCCAAGGACCAGATCAACCGAGGCGGCGAGAAGGTGGCCGCCGAGGAGATCGAGAACCACCTGCTCGCCCACCCGGCCGTGCACGACGCGGCCGTGGTGTCGATGCCCGACCCCTACCTCGGCGAACGCACCTGCGCGTACGTCGTCTTGCGGCGAGCCGAAAGCGAACACCAGCCGAAGGCCGTCGAGTTGAAGCGATTCGTGCGCGGGCGCGGGCTCGCCGACTACAAGGTGCCGGACCGGGTCGAGTTCGTCGACGCCTTCCCCGCCACCGGCATCGGCAAGGTGAGCAAGAAGGGCCTGCGAGCCGCCATCGCCGCCTCCCTCCGTACGGCCCCTGGCTCGAACGCCGGCCCGAACGCCGCCCTGAATATTGGCCCGAACGTCGGGCCGAACGTCGGCCCGAACCGAAAGTAGTGACGCCGTGGGCCTGCCCCGCATCCCCTCGTACCCCATGCCCGGCGCCGCCGAGCTGCCCGCCAACCGGGTGGCCTGGACGGTCGACCCGTCGCGCGCCGTCCTCCTGGTGCACGACCTGCAGAACCACTACCTCTCCGCCTTCGACACGTCCGCCGCCCCGGTGCCCGAACTCTTCGGCAACGTCCGGCGGTTGGCCGAGGCGGCCCGCGCCCGGGGAATCCCGGTCGTGTACTCGGCCCAGCCCGGCGGGCAGAGCGCGATCGAACGCGGTCTCCAGCAGGACTTCTGGGGCCCCGGGATCCCGGACGACCCGCACGCGGTGGCGATCGCCGACGCCGTGGCACCGGCCCCCGGGGACACCGTCCTGACCAAGTGGAAGTACAGCGCCTTCGTCCGCACCGAGCTGGCGGGCCTGCTGCGCGAACAGGGCCGGGACCAGCTGGTGATCACCGGCGTCTACGCCCACATCGGCGTCCAGGCCACGGCCTGCGACGCGTGGATGCGCGACCTGCCGGCCTTCGTGGTGGCCGACGCCGTCGCCGACTTCGGGCCGGACGAGCACCGCGCCGCGCTCGCCTGGGTGGCCGGCCGCTGCGGGCAGGTCACCACCACCGACGCCGTCCTGAGCATGCTGGAAGGGAAGTGAGCGCCATGGCCTTCACCGTGGAGCGGATCCGGGCCGAGGTCGCCGACCTGCTCGGCGAGGACCCGGCGGACATCCCGCTGGACGAGGACCTGGCGGACTGGGGGCTGGACTCGGTGCGGCTGATGTCGCTCGCCGAGCGCTGGCGGGCCGAGGGCGCGGACGTCGCGTTCGTGCGGCTGGCCGAGCGGCCGGAGGTCGGGGCCTGGGCCGCGCTGCTGGGCGCGGCGGCGTGACGGCCGTGGCTGCGCTGACCGTGGTTGCGCTGACCGTGGTTGCGCCGGCTGGGGCACCCGCCGTCGCACCCGCCGTCGCGCCTGCGGTGGCGGTCACCGTGATCGGTGGCGCGCGGCCGGAGCGGGCGGCTGAGCACCCGCCGACCACCGTGATCGGCCCGGTCGAGGCGCAGGCCGCCCGGACGCCCGCCGCACCCGCGCTGGTGCTCGCGGGCGGGGCGGTGGTGACGTACGGCGAGCTGAACGCGGCGGCCAACCGGCTGGCGCGCGCCCTGGCCGCCCGGGGTGCCCGGCCGGGCACGGTCGTCGGGCTGGGCCGGCTGAGACCGGTGGACCAGCTGACCGCGCTGTTGGCGGTGGCCAAGTCGGGGGCGGCGTTCCTGGTCCCGGAGCCGGGGGAGCTCGGGGAGCCGGGAGAGCTTGGGCACTTGGGGGAGCCGGGAGACACTGGCGTCCCGGCCGCGGCGACTCCGCTGCTGGTGCTGGAGGAGGACGACCTGGCGGTAGGCGGCGGGCTCGCCACCGACCCGCCCAGGGCACTGACGCCGCAGCACCCGTTGTGCGTCGCCCCCGGCCCGGGCTCCCGCCCGTCGGCCGCCCGGCTGACGCACGGCGAAGCGGACCGCCGGGTGCGCGAGCTCCAGGCGGCGTACCGGCTGGGCCCGGACGACCGGGTGCTTCAGACGGGGCTGCCGACGTGGGCGTACTTCTGGCCGCTGCGGACGGGTGCGGCGATCGTGCTCGCTGACGGCTGACGGCCGACAGAAGACAGCGAACAACTTTCAGATAACAGATTTCAAAATCTGTTATCTGAAAGTTGTCATCTGTTACCCGCCCCCGGTCCCCCCGTCAGTCCTCCGCCACCGCCGCCCGGCCCGCCGCGAAGTCCGCCGCCGTCCACGCCATGGCGACCGCGCCGTCGAGCACGGCGCGGTCGCCCTCCGTCGACACCGCCGCCTGCGCGAAGGCGGGTTCGTGCGGGGCGCACGTGCCGCCGGTGATGTCCAGGACCGGGTGGATCGCCGGCACCGCGTGCGACACGTTGCCCATGTCGGTGCAGGCGAACGGTCCGCTCTCGACCGGTTCCGGGCGCCCCAGCGCCGCCGCGTTCGCCCGCCACAGGGCGAGCAGCCCGGCGTCGCCGCGCATGTCGAGGTAGTCCGGCTCGGGCCGCGTCAGCGCCACCCCGCAGCCGGTCGCGAGCGCCCCGGCGCGGAAGCAGGCCTCGACGCGCTCGCGCAACTCCGTCAGGTCCTCGGCCGCCGTCGCCCGCAGCTCGTACTCGGCGCTCGCGCTGTCCGGGACAAGGTTGGGCGCCGTCCCGGCGGCCGTCGTGATGCCGTGGACGCGCCATTGCGGCGGGAGGTGCTGGCGCAGCAGTCCGAGGGCGACCTGGGCGACGGTCAGCGCGTCGGCGGCGTTGCGGCCCTCGTGCGGGTTGAGGCTCGGGTGGGCGGTGCGCCCGGTGTAGCGGACGGACAGGGTGCCGAGCGCGAACGACCGGAAGTCCGCGACCTCCACCGGGCACGGATGCACCATCATCGCGGCGTCCACCCCGTCGAACACGCCCGCGTCGAGCAGCAGGGCCTTCCCGGCTCCGCGTTCCTCCGCCGGTGCGCCGATCACGCGCACCGTCAGCCCGAGCCGGTCCGCGTGCGGGGCGAGCCCGAGCGCCGCCCCGACGCCGGCGGCGGCGATCAGGTTGTGTCCGCAGGCGTGGCCGAGCCCGGGCAGTGCGTCGTACTCGCAGACGAGCGCGACGGTCGTCGGCCCGCTGCCGAGGGTCGCGGTGAACGCGGTGTCGAGGCCGGCCGCCGGTGCGGTGACCGCGAACCCGTGGGCGTCCAGCAGTTCGGCGCACCAGGCCGCCGCCCGGTGTTCCGCGAACGCGGTCTCGGGGTGGGCGTGGATGCGGTGACTGAGCGCGAGCAGGTCCGCGCGTCGAGCGTGGACGTGCTCGCGGACGGCCTGCTTGGTCGTGGTGAGCGGCACGGCGAGTGTCTCCGATCGGTCAGGGCCCGCGCTCCAGCAGGCCGTTGACCAGATCGTATGACATTAGGTTAGGCTAACCTAAGTCGCTCGTCCCTTGCTGTTCCCCCTGCCGTTCCCCTTGCCGAGCCGCCTTCCCGTTCCGCCTTCCCGTTCCGCCTGCCGGACCCGACCGGACCCGACCGGACCCCGAGGAGCTCCCCGCACCATGCCCCGCCACCAGGCCGCGTCCGACCCAGCCGCCCCCCTCCGAGGAGCGGTCGCCGACCTCCCGCTGCTCGCCACCCAGGCGGCCATCTGGTTCGCCCAGTCGCTCGACCCCGGCAGCCCGGCGTACAACACCGGTGACGCCGTCGAGATCACCGGCCCGCTCGACGAGACCCTGTTCGAACGCAGCCTCCGGCGGGCGGTCGGCGAGGCCGAGGCGTTGAGCGCCGTCGTCGTCACCGGCCCGGACGGCACGCCGCGCCAGCGGCTGCGCCCCGGCCGCCCCTGGCCGCTGCACCGCCTCGACGTGAGCGCCGCCGCCGACCCCGACGCCGAGGCCGACGCCTGGATGCGCGCCGACCTCGCCCGCCCGGCCGACCTCACCGCCGGCCCGCTGTTCACCCACGCCCTGATCCGCCTCGCCGCCGACCGGCACCTGTGGTACCGGCGGATCCACCATCTCGCCGTCGACGCCTATGCGTTGGCCCTCCTGGGCGAGCGCGTCGCGGAGCTGTACACGGCAGGCGCCGGCGGCACCCGTCCCGCCGAGAGCCCGTTCGCCCCGCTCGCCGAACTCGTCGCCGAGGAGCAGGCCTACCGCCACTCCGACGAGTACGCCGCCGACCGCGCCTTCTGGACCGCCCGCCTCGCGGACACCGGCAGCGCCGCCGCCACCACCGACGCGACCGCCGCACCGGCCACGTTCCCCGGCCGCACCGCCGATCCCGACGCGAACGCCAACGCCACCCCCGCCACCACCGCCCCGCCCCTGCGCCTCGCCGCCGACCTCCCCGCCGGCACCCGCGACCGCCTGGAGCGCGCCGCCACCGCCGCCCGCGCCACCTGGGCCGAACTCGTCCTCGCCGCCACCGCCGGCTACCTGCACCGCCTGGCCGCCACCGAGGACGTCGTCCTCGGCCTCCCGCTCGCTAACCGGCGCGGCCCCGCCGCCCTGCGCACCCCTGTCGCCACCGCCAACGTCCTCCCGCTGCGCGTCGCCGTCCACCCCGCCGACACCGCGGACGGGCTCCTGCGCCGGGTGGTCCGCGAACTGCGCGCCGTCCGCCGCCACCAGCGCTACCCCCTGGAGGACCTGCGCCGCGACCTCGCCCTGACCGGGGACCGCCGCGCCCTGTTCGGCCCGGTGGTCAACATCAAGGCCTTCGAGGGCGACCTCGACCTCGCCGGCCTGCCCGGCACCGTGCGCAACCTCGCCGCCGGCCCGGTCGACGACCTCGCGCTCGCCGTCTCGCCCGGCCCCGACGGCGCCCTGCGGCTGGTCCTGGAGGCCGACCCCGTCCGCTACGACGCCGACGCGCTCGCCGCCCACCGGGACGGCCTGCTGCGCTACCTCGACGGCCTCGCCCGGCTGCTCCTCGCCGACCCCGGCACGCCGATCGCCCGCATCGACCTGCTCGACGCCGACGCCCTCCGCCGCGCCACCACCGGCCGCGACGAGCCGCCGGCCGACCGGACGCTGCCCGAGCTGTTCGCCGAGCAGGCCGCCCGGACCCCGGCCGCCGCTGCCGTCTGCTGCGGCGAAGTCGCGCTCACCTTCCAGGAGTTGGACGAGGAGTCGACGCGCCTCGCCCACCGCCTCGCCGCGCTCGGCGTCCGCGCGGGGGCACCCGTCGCCCTGGCCCTGCCCCGCAGCGCCGACACCGTGGTCGCGATGCTCGCCGTGCTCAAGGCCGGCGGTGCCTGCGTGTCGCTCGACCTCGCCCACCCCCGGCAGCGCCTCGCCGCCGTCCTGGCCGACGCCCGCCCGGCCTGCGCCGTCGGTACCGCCGCCGCCCTCGCCGGGCTCGACCTGCCGGGCCACGTGCCCACGATCGTCCTCGACGCGTCGCTCCCCGAACCACAGTTCCCCGAACCGTCGCTCCCCGAACCACAGTTCCCCCAACCGCCGCTCCCCGAACCGCCGGTCACCGTTCTTCCGGCGCCCCAACTCGCCGACCCCGCCTACATCCTGCACACCTCGGGTTCCACCGGCCGGCCCAAGGGCGTCGTCGTCACCCACGCCGCGCTGGCCAACCTCCACGCCGGACACGGCGAGGACCACATCGCCCCGGCCGTCCGGCGCACCGGCCGCACCCGCCTGCGCGTCGCCCACAGCGCCTCCTTCGCCTTCGACGCCTCGTGGGACCCACTGCTGTGGATGGTCCACGGTCACGAACTGCACCTCCTCGACGACGCCACCTACCGCGACCCGGCCGCCCTCGTCGCCCACGTCGACCGCGAGCGCGTCGACTACCTCGACGTCACCCCGTCCTACCTCGAAGTCCTGCTCGCCGAAGGCCTCCTGGACGACGGCCGGCACCGCCCGGCCGTCATCGCCGTCGGCGGCGAGGCCACCCCGCCCGCGCTGTGGCAGCGCCTCGCCGCGGTCCCCGGCGTGTGCTCCGTCGACCTGTACGGTCCGACCGAGACCACCGTCGACGCCTACGCGTGGACCCCGGGCCCCGACGGCACCCCCGTCGGCCGGGTGGTGCGCGGCTCCCGGGCCTACGTCCTGGACGGCTCCCTGCGCCCGGTGCCCGACGGAGCCACCGGCGAACTCCACATCGCCGGGGCCTGTTTGGCGCGCGGCTACCTCGGCCGTCCGGACCTCACCGCCGAACGCTTCGTCGCCGACCCGTACGGCCCGCCCGGCTCCCGGATGTACCGCACCGGGGACCTCGCCCGGCGCCGCCCCGACGGGACGCTGGAGTTCCTCGGCCGCGCCGACGACCAGGTGAAGATCCGCGGCTTCCGCGTCGAGCCCGGCGAGATCGCCGCCGTCCTGGCGCAACTCCCCGACGTCGAGCGGGCCGTGGTGATCGCGCGACCGGGCCCGCAGGGCAAGCGGCTGCTCGGCTACGCGGTCCCCGCGCCCGGTGCGACGCCCTCGCCGGCCGCGCTGCGGGCCGGACTCGCCGCCCGCCTGCCCGCGCACATGGTGCCGGCCGCCGTCCTCGTCCTCGACGACCTGCCGCGCACCGCCCACGACAAGCTCGACCACCGCGCCCTGCCCGAACCCTCCGCCACCGCGGGCGGATCGGAGCCCGCGGCCACCCCGCAGGAGGAGGTCCTGTGCGGCCTCTTCGCCGACGTCCTCGCCCTCGCCGAGACGCCCGGCCGGGAGGCGTCCTTCTTCGACCTTGGCGGCCACTCCCTGCTCGCGGGCCGCCTCGCCGCCCGCGTCCGCGAGACCCTGGGCGCCACCGTCGGGTTCGCCGACGTCTTCCGCCACCCCACCCCGGCCGGGCTCGCCACCCTGCTGCGCGAGCGTTCCGCCCCCGAGCCGCGCCCCGCCCTCGTGCCCGTCCCGCGCGCCGAGCGCATGCCGCTGTCGCCCGCCCAGCGCGGACTCTGGTTCCTGCACCGGCTCGAAGGCCCCAGCCCCACCTACAACATCCCGCTCGCGCTCACCCTCACCGGTCCGCTCGACCGGGACGCGCTCGCGCTCGCCGTCGCCGACCTCGCGGCCCGGCACGAGATCCTCCGCACGGTCTACGGCGAGGAGCCCGACGGGACGCCGTACCAGCGGGTACTGCCCGCCATGCCCGTTGCGCTGCACCATGGCGACAGCCTTGCCGAGGCGGTCCGCCACGCCTTCGACCTGACGGCCGAACCGCCCCTGCGGGCAGGCCTGTTCAGGGACGGCGAGCAGGAGCACGCGCTCCTCCTCCTGCTCCACCACATCGCCGGCGACGGCGCGTCCACCACCCCGCTGGCCCGCGACCTCGCCACGGCCTACCGCGCCCGGGCAGCCGGGTCCGATCCCGAATTCGGCGAACTCACCGTCCAGTTCGCCGACCACGCCGCCCGCCAGCGGCAGCTCCTCGGTACGCCCGAGGCGCCGGCCCCGCTCGCCGCCCGGCAGCTCGACCACTGGCGGACCGCGCTCGACGGCCTGCCCGACCAGCTCGAACTCCCCACCGACCGCCCGCGCCCGGCCGTCGCCGGACACGACGGCGCCACGGTGCCGTTCGCGCTCGGCGCCGAGGCCCACGCCGCCCTCGCGGCGCTCGCCCGGGCCACCGGCACCACCGTCTTCATGGCCGTCCAGGCGGGTCTCGCCGCCGTGCTCACCCGGCACGGCTGCGGCACCGACATCCCGGTCGGCACCCCGGTGGCGGGTCGCGACGAGCCGGAGACCGCCGCGCTGGTCGGCTACTTCGTCAACTCGGTGGTCCTGCGCACGGACACCTCGGGCGACCCGGGCTTCCGAGAGCTGCTCGGGCGCGTCCGCGGCACCGTCCTGGCCGCGCACGAGCACGCCGACCTGCCGTTCGACCGGCTCGTCGAGGAGCTCAACCCGCCCCGGTCGCTGGCCCGGCACCCGCTCTTCCAGGTGATGCTGGCCTGGCAGAGCCGCCCGGACGAGGACTTCGCGCTGGCCGGGGGCCTCACCGCCCGCATGGCCGCCGTGCCCACCGGCACCGCCAAGTTCGACCTCACCCTCAACGCGGGCGAGCTCCCCGGCGGCGGCATCGGCGGCTTCCTGGAGTACCGCACCGACCTGTTCGACGCGTCCACCGCCGAGGCCCTGGCCACCCGGCTCGCCCGGCTCCTGACCGCTGCCGCGGCCGACCCCGACACCGCCATCGGCCGACTCCCGTTGCTCGGCGAGGAGGAGCGCCGGCGCGCACTCGTCGACTGGAACGGCACGCCCGTCCCCTCGGTGCCCGGTCCTGGGCTGCCTGGCCCTGGCGTGCCCGGCGCGACGCTGCCCGAGCTCTTCGAGGCGGCCGCAAAGGCCAATCCCGGGGCCGTGGCCGTCGGTTACGGGGACGATCGGCTCGACTACGCCGAACTCGGCGCCCGCGCCGACCGCTTGGCCCGCGCCCTCGCCGCGCGCGGCATCGGTCCCGGTACGATCGTCGCGCTCGCCCTGCCCCGCTCGCTCGAACTCGTCGTCGCCCTCCTCGCGGTGACCAAGTCCGGCGCGGCCTACCTGCCGCTCGACCCCGACTACCCGGCCGACCGCCTCGCCTACATGCTGGCCGACGCCGCCCCCGCCGCCCTCCTCACCGATCGCGCCACCGCACCCCGGCTGCCCGGCAACGACGTGCCCCGACTCCTCGTCGACGACGAAGAAGAGGCGTTCCCCGCCGTCCCGCTCGCCCAGCACGAACGCACCCGTCCACTGCGGGCCGACGACACCGCCTACGTCATCTACACGTCCGGCTCCACCGGCCGGCCCAAGGGCGTGCCCGTCACCCACCGCAACGTCGTCCGGCTGTTCGGCGCCACCGACCACTGGTTCGGCTTCGGTCCCGAGGACGTCTGGACGCTCTTCCACTCCTACGCCTTCGACTTCTCCGTCTGGGAGCTGTGGGGCGCCCTGCTGCACGGCGGCCGGCTGGTCGTCGTCCCGCACCTGGTCAGCCGCGACCCGGCGGCCTTCCTCGACCTGCTCGCCCGCGAGCGCGTCACCGTCCTCAACCAGACCCCGTCCGCGTTCTACCAGCTCAGCGCCGCCGACCGGGACCACCCCGGGCGCGAACTCGCCCTGCGGTACGTCGTGTTCGGCGGCGAGGTGCTCGAACCCGGCCGCCTCGACGACTGGTACGCGCGGCACCCCGAGGACGCGCCCGTCCTGGTCAACATGTACGGCATCACCGAGACCACCGTGCACGTCACCCACCGCGCCCTCGACCGGGCGAGCGCCGCCGCCGGAACCGGCAGCACCATCGGCGTCAACATCCCCGACCTGCGCGTCTACGTCCTCGACGAGCACCTCCAGCCCGTGCCGCCCGGCGTCACCGGCGAGATGTACGTCGCCGGGGCCGGCCTCGCCCGCGGCTACCTCGGCCGTCCCGCGCTGAGCGCCGGGCGCTTCGTCGCCGACCCGTACGCCGAGCTGTTCGGCGAGCGCGGCACCCGGATGTACCGCTCCGGCGACCTCGCCCGCCGCCGCGCCGACGGGGAACTGGAGTACCTCGGGCGGGCCGACCAGCAGGTGAAGATCCGCGGCTTCCGGATCGAACCCGGCGAGATCGAGGCCGTCCTGGCCGCCCACCCGGGCGTCGCCGACGCCGCCGTGGTCGTCCGGGAGGACGCACCCGGCGACAAGCGGCTCGTCGGCTACGCCGTCGCCACGGCCACGCCGGACGAGCTCCGCGCCCACGCCGCCGCCGGACTGCCCGCCCACATGGTGCCGTCCGCGGTCGTGCTCCTCGACCGCCTCCCGCTCACTGCCAACGGCAAGCTGGACCGCCGCGCGCTGCCCGCCCCCGAGGCGCCCGCCGCCGGCGCCGGCCGTCCGCCGCGCACTCCGCGCGAGCAGCAGCTGTGCGAACTGTTCGCCGAGGTCCTGGGCGCCCCCGCGGTCGGCGTCGAGGACGACTTCTTCGCCCTCGGCGGCCACTCGCTGCTGGTCGTCCGCCTCGCCGGCCGGATCCGCGACGTCCTCGGCGTCGACGTGGGCATCGGCACCCTGTTCCGTGCCCCGACGGTCGCCGCCCTGGACACAGCCCTGGCCGCCGGGGACGAGGACGCCGACGCGCTCGACGTCCTGCTCCCGCTGCGGCCCGCCGCACCCGGACGGCAGGCCCCGCTGTTCGCGATCCATCCGGCGGGCGGCCTGAGCTGGTGCTACACCGGGCTGATCCGCCACCTGCCCGCCGACGTGCCGATCTACGGCCTCCAGGCGCAGGGCGTCGGCGCCGCCACCGCGGAGGAGCCGCTGCCGCGGAGCCTGGAGGAGCTGGCGGCGCACTACGCGGACCGGCTGCGCGAGGTGCAGCCCGACGGCCCGTACCGGCTGCTCGGCTGGTCCACCGGCGGCATCATCGCGCACGCCGTCGCCGTCCGGCTCCAGGAGCTGGGCCACGCCGTCGAGCTGCTCGCCATCCTGGACGCCTACCCGGCCGAGGGCTTCCGCGAGCTGCCCGTCCCCGACCAGGCCGAGGCGCTGGAGGCCCTGCTCACCATGGGCGGCTTCGGCCCGGCCGACCTCGCCGGCCGGCCGCTCGAACTCGCCTCCGTCACCGCGCTGTTGCGCCGCGAGGGCAGCCCGCTCGCCGGGCTCGGCGACGCCACCGTCGAGGCCCTGAACCGGATCTACCTCAACACCAACCACCTCGTGCGCGGCTACGACCACCGGCGCTTCGACGGCGACGTGCTGTTCTTCCGCGCGACCGTCGACACCATCGACGAGACGCTCGTGCCCGAGCTGTGGACGCCGTACGTGTCCGGCCGGATCGCCGACACCGACGTCGCCTGCTCGCACAAGGACATGACCCTGCCCGCACCCATCGCGCACATCGCCCGCGTGATCGCCGACCACCTGGAGAACGCCACCCATGAGTGACGCACCCGCCAACCCCTTCGACGCCGACGGCGACTTCCTCGCCCTCGTCAACGGCCAGGGCCAGCACTCCCTCTGGCCCGCCTTCGCCGCCGTCCCGGCCGGCTGGGACGTCGCCCACGGCCCGTGCGCCCGCACCGCCGCCCTGGACTGGATCTCCGCGCACTGGACCGACCTGTGACCGCACCCGCCGAGGCCCGGCCCCTTCTGGCCGGCCGGGCCGCGGTGGTCGTCGCCTACACGGCCGCGATGTGCATGAGCGGCCTGGACTCGACGATCGTCAACCCCGCGCTGTACACGATCGCGGGGGACTTCGGCCGGCCGGTCGAGGCGGCCAACGCGGTCGAGACCGCGTTCCTCGTCGGCCTCGCCGCCGGCCTGCCCGTGGCCGGCTGGCTCGGCGACCGGTACGGGGTGAAGCGGGTGTTCCTCGGGGCGCTGGCCGCGTTCACGCTCGCCTCCGCGCTGTGCGCCGCGGCGCCCGGGCTGGGCGCACTGGCCGCCGCCCGGGCCGTCCAGGGCGTCGCGGGCGGCCTGCTGACGCCGGTCGGGATGACGCTGCTGTTCCGGGCCTTCGCCCCGCACGAGCGGGCGGGCCTCGGCAAGGTGCTGATCGTGCCGACGGCACTGATGCCCGCCCTCGGCCCGCCGCTCGGCGGGTTCCTCACCGAACACCTCTCCTGGCACTGGCTGTTCCTCGTGAACGTGCCGATCGGCGCGGCCGCCGTGGCCGTCGGGCTCGTCGGCCTGCGGGCGGGGGAGGAGCCCCCGGCCGGACGCTTCGACACCACCGGCTTCCTGCTCGCCACCCCGGGCCTCGGCCTGCTCACGTACGCGCTCGGCTTCGGCCCGGCGCAGGGCTGGTCGTCGCCGGAGGTGCTGGTGAGCGGGGTGACCGGGACGGTGCTCCTCGTGGCCGTCGTGCGTCACCAACTCCGGTCCGCCGAACCACTGGTGGACCTGCGGCTGCTCGCCGACCGCACCTTCGGCGCCGCCGCCCGGCTCGCGCTGCTGACGTCGGCCGGGCTGATGGGCGCGCTGTTCGTTCTCCCGCTGCTCTACCAAGTGGCCCTCGGCGCCTCGGCGCTGGACGCGGGCCTGAGCGTCTTCCCCGAGGCGGTGGGCCTGATGGCTGCCTCCCAGGCGGTGGACCGCCTCCTGCCCCGCCTCGGCCCGCGCCGCCTGGCCGTGCCCGCCCTGCTGCTGGCGGCGGCGGTCCTGACCGCGCTGGCTCTCACCGAAGACCCGTGGGCGGTAAGGGCGTTGATGTTCGCCGTGGGCCTGGTCCTGGGCACCGCCGTGCTCACCCTGCAGATCGCCGGCTTCGCCGACGTCCCGCCGCCCGCGACGGGCCGGGCGATGGCCCTGTTCACGATCGTCCGCACCCTCGGCGGAGCCCTGGGCATCGCGACGACCGCCGCCCTCGTCGCCCTCCTGGCCGACGGCGACAACCCCACCCCCTACCGCATCGCCCTCCTCGCCACCGCCCTCCCGATCGCCGCCGCTGTCCTCCCCGCCACCCGCCTCCCGAAGGCCCTCGCGCCCCCGCCACCGGAAGACTGATCACGCGGAGAGTCGATCCGCATCCCCGAACCGTTCGGCTTCGAGCTCGACCTGTCGGGGCTGGTCCCCTACCGGGACTGACTATTCGCTCGGCCAGAGGATCAGGTTCGGGAGGGCGTGGCGGGTCGGGGTGCCGCCCGACGATGTGAGGGCTGTGCGGATGTCGTGGAGGTCCTCGACCGTGAGCTGGAGCGGGGGTTCGTCGGGCTGGTAGGTGGTGCGGATCGGGTAGTCCACGCCCGGGGTGGTGGTCATCTCGATGTGGCAGCCGAGCACGTGGGTGGCCGGGCGGCGGTCGGCGAGGGCGATCAGGCGGTCGATGCTGCGCGTGAACGCGGGCCAGTCGTCGATGTAGAGCCGCCCGGGGTAGACGGTGTCGCCGGTGAGGAGGACGCCCGTCCAGGGGTCGTAGTACGTGACCGCCGCCGGGTGGTGGCCCGGGGTGGCGAGGCACTCCAGCACCCGGCCGCCGCCCAGGTCGACGAGGGCCACGGCGTCCGGGTCGGTGTCGAAGCCGAAGAAGGGCCATGCGACGGCCGGGTCGGCGGCGACCACGGTCGTGTCGGGGCGGTCGGCGAACTGGCCGTCGCCCGCGACGTGGTCGCCGTGCGGGTGGGTGTGCAGCACGAGCAGTCCGTACCCGTCCCGCGGGTGGCGGGCGAGCCACGCCTCGATCTGTTCGTCGACCACCGCGCGCAGCGGGAAGTGCGCGGCGTCGGCGGTCGCCCCGGTGTCGAGCAGCACCGCCCGCTCGGCCCCGAACAGGAGGTACAGGAACGGCGCCTCGTAGTGGACGGCCTTGTTCTGCCGCAGTACGACCGTGTGCTCGTCGTACGCGTGGACCTGGATCTCCGGCCCGGTGTCGTGCTTGGCCGACGGCGAGCCGTGGATCCACCGCACGTCCAGCGGCCGCGGCACCGGGACGGCCCGGGTGAAGTCGGGCATGACGCCTCCTCCGGTGCGTCGTCTTGTCGGGCCGGGTACGGCGCACGTCTCGTCCGGGGCGGGCGCGCCGGTGCGCCGCCACCGGGACGCTAGCACGGTGCCGGGCCGCCCTCATGACGCTCCGGGGACCGCTTCCCGGACGCCGGTTTCCGGCCGGTCCGGCGCACCGAGTGGGAAGAGTTTTCCAGGCGACGTACAGTTCCGCTTCGTGATCGAGATCGAGATCGTCGTCGAACAGCAGGCGGGCGGTGCGTGGGACGCCCTGGCGGAGGCGGCCCGCGTCCTGACCGGGGAACTGGCCGGTCCCGTCGAGGAGACCACGGGCCTCGACCTCGGCCCCGGGGTGCGCCTCGCGCTGGTGGACCCGGACGCGTTCGCGCAGCGCCGCGAGGCCTACGTGCGCCGGGTCTGCGAGACCGTCCTCGCGGGCGAGGCGCTGGCGGCCGTCGCGGACCCGGCGAAGCGCGAGAAGGCCGAGGCGGCGCTGCGCAAGGGGCCGGCGTCGGCGGACTCCGACCGCAGGATCAGCTGCGTGCCGTCCGGTCGGGTGGTGCAGGACGAGGAGGGCCGGTGGGTGCTCCTGCTGGCCCCGGCGCTGCTGGCGGGCGCGCCGCAGCGGGCCCCGCTGCGCGCGGTGCTGGCGCACCTGCTGACCCACCAGGCCCAGATCCGCGCGGGCGGCCCCCGGCCGGGCGCGGACGCGGTCGAGGCGCTGCTGCTCCACCGGACCTCCGGCGGCACGCGGGAGGACGACCCGGTCCTCGGCGCGCTGTGGGAGGGGCACGCGCGCTGGGCGACGCGCCGGCTGCTGGCCCGGGACCAGGCGGGGGAGCGGAAGACGGCCCGGGCCGCCCGGCTGCTGTCCCGCCTGCCGGGCGTGCGCGCCGAGTCGGACACCCACGAGAAGGCGGTGCGGTTCGTGCGCACGCTGGTCGAGGCGGGTGGGACGGAGACGGTGAACCGGATCTGGACGGACCGCTCCCTGGTGCCGACCCGCCGCGAGCTCACCTCCCCCGCCCGCTGGCTGGCCCGCACGGGGCTGGGGCCCGCGGAGGGCGGTCCCCCGGAGGGGTGAGGGGCCCGGGTCGGCGGCGGTCGCGCAGCAGGTGCGCGAGCCCGTCGGCGAGGCCGCCACGCCAACAGGCGTAGTCGTGCCCGCCGTTGAACTCCCGGTATTCGAGGTCGTAGCCGCGCGCCGTGAGGACGTCGCGCAGGTGGCGGCTCTGGGCGAGGAGCAGCCACTCCTGGAGCCCCACCTCGACGTAGAAGCGCGCCGCCCGGCGCTCCTCGGTGGCGAAGCGGCGGGTGAGCCACTCGCTGCCGGCGTCGAACTCGGTCTCGTCCGGCCACCAGAACGAGCCGGACTGGGCGAGCGCGTTGCCGAAGCGCTCCGGGCGCCGGTAGGCGGCGAAGGCGGCGGTGAGGCCGCCCGCGCTCTGGCCGGCGACGACGGTGGCCGCCGGGTCCGTGGTGGCGCCGAACTCGCGGGCGGCCCAGGGGAGGAGCCGGTCGGCGAGGAAGTCGACGAAGCCCGGGTTGCAGCTGAGGTCGGCCGCGCGCTCGGGGCCCATGGTGTGCACGAGCAGCGCGACCGTCGGGGGGAGGGCGCCGTCGGCCGCCAGGTTGTCGAGGGTGTCGCCGACGGACAGCACCTCGCCCCACATCTCGCCGTCGAGCAGCACCGCCACCGCGTACGGCGCGGCGGGCCCGTCGGCGCTCCAGCCGGCCGGGAGGTGGACGTCCACCCGGCGCCCGTCGAGCGCACGGGCCGTCGTCCGCCCGCGCGGCACGCCGTCGCGCCGGGCCGCGTACGGCTGGGCGGGCGCCTCGGGGAGGCTGAGGACGGTGGCGGGCCGCCGGCCGTCCCGGGCGGGGAGCAGGGGGCCGCCGTGCGGGTCGGGCCGGGCGTCGTCGAGGACGCGCATCCAGTCGGCGCGCGCGGTGCCGGGGGGCGCGCCGTGGAACGGGTACACCTGGTAGGACGCGCGATGGTCGGCCCGCAGGCGGTAGGTGATCTCCCAACGCCCTCTCCCCGTCGGTTTCATGAGGTGCGGGGTGAGGTCGCCGGCGTGCCGGTCCCGGTCCGTGACGGTGTGGACGAGCGCGAGCACGCCGTCGCAGTCCGGGCCGTCGTACGTGAACGTCACCTGCCGGTAGGTCGGATCGTCCGGATCGGGCTCGATGCGCGGGCCCGTCTGCTGCTCCATGGTCCAACTCCCCTTTCGTTCAAGCGAATCAGTCGTCACGCCGCGCTTGCTTTCACGCGGCGCTCGCTCCCGCACCGTGCTCGCCGTCACACCGCGCCGCCCCTGCGCCCGAGCAGCACCCAGAGCAGGAACGGCCCGCCGAGCACCGTCGTGACGATGCCGACCGGGATCTCCACACCGCCGATCAGCACCCGCCCGAGCGTGTCCGCGAGCACGACGAGCAGGGCGCCCGCGAGCGCCGAGCCCACCACCGGGACCCGGGCCGGCCCCGCGAGCCGTCCGGCCAGCACCGGCGCGACGAGGGCGACGAAGCCGACCGGCCCGCACACCCCGACCGCGAGGCCGGCCAGCGCGACGGCCAGCAGCAGGCACACCAGCCGGACGCGCCCCGGCTCGACCCCGAGCGAGGCGGCGACGTCGTCGTCGAAGCGCAGTACGGCCAGCCGCCGGGCCACCGCGAGCGCGACCGGCACCAGGACCGCGAGCCCGGCGAGGACGGGCGCGGCGACGTCGTAGTCGCGCCCGTTGAGGCTGCCGGAGGTCCATACGTACAGCGAGCCCGCCGAGTTGAGCGAGCGGCGGGCGAGCGCGACCTGGACGACGGCCGAGGCGAGCGCCGACATCGCGAGGCTGACGACCAGGACCCGGTAGCCGCGCGCGCCGAGCTCGCCGGAGACGAGGGTGACGGCGAGGACGGCGGCGAGCGCGCCGAGCGGTCCGGCCCACCAGGCACCGAAGGTGCCGGAGACGGTCGCGCTGACGAGCACGGCGGCCGTGGCGCCGTCGTTGACGCCGAGCAGTTCGGGGGTGGCCAGGCGGTTGCGGGCGAGGGTCTGGGTGAGGCAGCCGGCCAGGCCGAGGGCGGCGCCGGCGGCGAGCCCGGCGACGATCCGGCCGAGCCGGAAGCGCTGCACGAGCAGGACGTCGAGCCGGTCGCCGTAGCCGAACACGGCCTGGAACGTCCGGCCGAGGCCGAGTCCGCCCTGTCCGGCGTGCGCGGAGACGACGACGGCGGCGAGCAGGGCGGCGCCGAGCCCGAGCGCGGCGAGCAGCGCGCGGCGGGGGAGGAGCAGCGACCACGCGCCGCGACGCAGGACCAAATCCGGTTTCCCGGGCGGCAGTTCCCGGCCGGGTGGGGAGGACGTGGCGGTCTCGGTGACGGCGAGCGCGGCCGTGCGGCGCGAGCGGACGATGCCGATCAGGGCCGGCGCGCCGATCAGGGCGACGACCACCGACACGGGCGCCTCGAACGGCCGGGCCACCACGCGGGCGAGGACGTCCGCGCCGGTCAGCACGGCGGCGCCGAACAAACCTGCGAGCATGGTCAGTTGGCCGACCCTCGGCCCGGCGGCGGCGCGGGCCAGGAACCCGGCGAGGAGGCCGAGGAAGGAGACCGGACCGGCGAGCGCGACCGCCGAGGCGGTGAGCAGCGTGACGGCGAGCGCGACCGCCGCCCGGGTGGCGCCGGGCCGGTGGCCGAGGCCGCGGGCGAGGTCGTCGCCGAGGGCGAGTGCGGTGAGCGGGCGGGTGGCGAGCGCGGCGACCGCGAAGCCGAGGCCGAGCACCGGAGCGATCCGGCCGAGCGTCGACCAGCCCTCCGTGCCGGCCAGCGAGCCGAGCACCCACACGCGGTAACGGTCGTAGGCCTCCGGCGAGTTGACGATCAGGACGCCGGTGAGCCCGCCGAAGGTCGCGCCGACCGCCGATCCGCCGAGGACCAGCCGCATCGGCGAACCGCCGCCCCGGGCGCCCGCGATCAGCAGCACCAGCACGCCGGACACCAGGGCCCCGCCGAACGCGAACGCGAGGTAGCCGTACGAGCTCTGGACGCCGAGCACGGCGATGCCGAGCACGACCCCGAGGGAGGCGCCCGCGTTGACGCCGAGCAGGCCGGTCTCGGCGAGCGGGTTGCGCGTGACGGACTGCAGCTGCGCGCCCGCGACCCCGAGGGCGGCGCCGACCAGCAGCGCGGCGAGCGTGCGCGGCAGGCGCAGATCGCCGACGACGAGGGCGAGTCGGCCGTCCGCGCGGGCGCCGTCACGGTCCAGCAGGTAGGCGAGCACGCGCCCCGGGCCGACCTCGCCCGCGCCGACGGACAGCGAGAGGGCAGCGAGCGCCAGCAGCGCCGCGAGCACCCCGGCGGCGACCGGCCAGGTCCGGCGGTGGCCCTCGCCCGCCGGCGCCCCGGCGGGCCCGGAGGGCTCGGGGGATGCGGGGGAGCTGCGCGGGCCGGTCCGGGGTGCTTCGTGGACGCCCACTTGCGACAATGTCATAAGGTAAGGCTAACCTAACGTCGAAAGCGGTCCGTCCTGGCGCCCCCGTCGCGCCGATCCGGCGGAGCCCGCCGAACTCCCGTACCACCGCTGCCCGGAGGCACCCATGCCGTACGCCCATAGCCCGCTCCGTCCCGCCCGCCACCGCGCGGCCCGGGTGCTGGCCGTCACCGGGGCGGCCGCCCTCCTCCTCGCCGGGTGCGGTTCGTCGGGTTCGTCGGGCTCCTCTGCCAAGGCGGCCGACGCGCCGCAGTCGTCCGGGGACAAGCGGACCGTCAAGGATGCCACGGGCAAGGCCGTCGAGGTCCCCGCCGCCCCCCAGCGGATCGTCACCCTCACCCAGGAGGACCTCGACGCGGTGCTCGCCCTCGGCGTGCGGCCGGTCGGCATCACCAACGGCCAGGGCCTGGACGCGCCGCCCGCCTACCTCAAGGGCAAGGTCGAGGGCGTCCCGGTGGTCGGCAACCTGCTCCAGCCCGTCATGGACAAGGTGATCGCCGCCAAGCCCGACCTCATCCTGGCCGGCGACATGCAGGACGAGCAGGTGCTCAAGCAGCTGCGCGAGATCACCCCGGCCACGCTCGTCACCATGGCGCCCACCGACGACTGGAAGCTCGCCCTGCGCGGCATCGGAAACGCCGTCAACAAGCTCGACCAGGCCGACAGGGTCATCGGCGACTATGACGCCAAGGCCAAGCAGGCGGGCGAGGGCCTCGGCCCCGGCAAGGGCGCGGCCGTCTCGATCGTCCGCTGGAACCCCACCGGGCCCAGCTGGATGGAGAAGAAGCAGTTCGCGAGCGGCGTCGCCCTCGACATGGGCCTCACCCGCCCCAAGTCCCAGGACAAGGACGGCAACGCGCACGGCCCGGCGCTCAGCCTGGAGAAGCTCGACGAGATCGACGGCGACTGGCTGTTCCTCTCCACCCTCACCGACGACGGCAAGTCCGCCCTCAAGGACGTCCAGTCCAAGCCCGCCTACCGGGAGTTGGGCGCCGTGAAGAACAACCACGCCGTCACGGTGGACGGTTCGGTCTGGTCCACCCGCGGCGGCCCGCTCGCGGCCGGCGTCGTCATCGAGGACATCACCAAGGCCCTGACCGCCTCCTGAACCGCACGCCCATCAACCCTCTGGAGACACCGTGGAGTTGACCGTCCAGGGCCTCACCGCCGGCTACGGCCCCGGGCGCCCCGTGCTCGACGGCGTCGACCTCGCCGTGCCGGCCGGCCGGGTCGTCGCCGTCGTCGGCCCCAACGGCTGCGGCAAGTCCACGCTGCTGCGGGCCGTCGCCCGGCTGCACCGGCCCGACGCCGGGCGGGTCCTGGTCGGCGGCGAGGACGTGTGGCGGCTGCGCCCGCGCCGGGCGGCGCACCGCGTCGCGCTGCTCCCGCAGAGCCCGCAGGCGCCCGAGGCGGTCACCGTGGCCGGCCTGGTGCGCTACGGCCGCCACCCGCACCAGGGCCTGTTCCGCCAGTGGTCCGCCGAGGACGAGCGGCGCACCGCCCACGCCCTGCGCGCCACCGGCGTCGAGGCGCTCGCCGACCGCCGCCTCGACCGCCTCTCCGGCGGCCAGCGCCAGCGCTGCTGGCTCGCCATGGTGCTGGCCCAGGACGCCCCCGTCGTCCTGCTCGACGAGCCGACCAGCGCCCTCGACCTCGGCCACGCCGTCGAGGTGCTGGAACTCGTCCGCGAGGTCGCCTCCGACGGGCGCACCGTCGTCATGGTCCTGCACGACCTCGCGGCGGCGGCCCGCTACGCCGACCTGCTCGTCGCCCTGCGCGACGGCGCCGTCGTCGCCAGCGGCCCGCCCCGCGAGGTGGTCGACCCGGACCTCGTGCGTGCCCTGTACGACGTCGACACCGACGTCCTCCCCGCCCCGGCCGACGGCGCCCCGGTCATCGTCCCGCGCCCGCGCACCCGCTGACGGGCCGCCGCGGCTTCTCCGGGGGTGCCGTCTCCAATTACTCCTTCCAACTCCGCGCAGGCAAGCAACACCTCCGCAGACCTCCTCTGCCCCTTGCCGAGCGCCAACGCCACCCGCCGCGTCCGCTCGGTAGCCAGCCGGATCGTCGTCCGGTGGGAGATCCATGCCCGGAGCACGGAAGCGACTCCCGACACCGCCAGGATCGGCAGAACCATCGGGTTCGTCAGCAAGTCGGTCGACAACACGCCGGACCTCCTCTGGTCATCGCCGCCGGGCCCGGTGCCGGGCGGCCGAAACCCAGACTGTCGACCGGCGGGAGTTTCCCACTAGGCTCCGGAAACCGGGGGAAACACCGGTCGGGCGTGAGAAGTTGGGCGGGGATGCGATGCCTGGGGGGCGTCCGTCGAAGGGCGAGCAGGTGCGGTACCGGGAGCTGGAACCGCTCGCGGCTTGGTTCCGGCAGGCCCTCGCCGAGAAGGGCTACCGCACGCCCAACGCGTTCGTGCAGGCCGGGCTCTTCGACAAGAACCTGGTCTACGGCGTGCACAACGCCGCCAAGTTCTATCCGCTCGCGACCGTGCAACTGCTCGCCACGGCGCTCGGCCGCGACCCCGGAGAGGTCACTCCGCTCTGGAAGCGCGCCAAGCTGGCCCTCGACCGGGCGACCGCCGCCCAACGCGCCGCCGACGCTCCCCGGCTCGCCTCCTGGGACCGCTTGCCCGCCGCTGGGGCCGTGCTGGGCAATCTGCTCGGCGCCCAGGCCGCCGTGGTCGACCGGCTGCCCTACGACCTCCTCGATGTCGTCGAACCGCCACTGTCGGCGATCTACGTGCGCCAGCACGTCCGCGCCCAGACCGTCCGCGAGCCGGCCGACGGCGGCCCGGAGGCGCGCGGCGGCCCGGCGGCGCAGGAGAGGAGCGGCACCAAGTCACCGGAGTGGGACGCCGTGCTGCCCGCCTCGGACCTCCTCGACCGGCACACCCATCTGCTGGTCACCGGCGAGCCCGGGGCGGGCAAGTCCACGCTCGCCCACCACCTCACCTGGCTGCTCGCCCGGATCTGGCTGCGCGAGGAGTCCATCGACGCCGCCCCGACCGCCGAACCGCTCGTCCCGCTGCGCATCGCCGCCCGCGACCTGGTCGGAGAGGAGGGCTCGTGGAGCGCCGCCCTGTGCGGGGCCGCCCTCGCCTGCATGGGCCACAGCCTGCTCGTCGACCCTGAACCGGGCCTTTTCGCAGGCCGTGTCCACGGAGCCCGCTGGCTCGTGATGGTGGACGGCCTCGATGAAGTGACGGACCGGCAGGAACGGGCCGGAATCATTCGGGCCGTCGCCCAGCACGCCCGGGCCGACAGCGCCTACCGCTTCCTCGTCACCTCCCGGCCGCTGCCGGAGACCGAACTCGCACCCTTGCGGGCCGCCGGCTTCGAGGGCTACCGCATGGAGCCTTTTGACGAGGCCGAACTGCGCGCCTTCGCCCACCAGTGGTTCACCGCCCAGGGCGAGAACGCCGAGGCTGCGGCCGCGTCCGTCGCCCGCTTCCTGGAGGAGATCGCGGACGGGCGGCTCAGCGAACTCGTCCGCAACCCCCTGCTCGCCACCATCGCGGCGATCAGCGCCACGCTGGAGCCGCTGCGGGCCCTGCCCAGCAACCGGTTGAGCCTCTACCGGCGCTTCCTGGAGTACCTGCTCCGCCGCCGGGAGGGTGGGGCGCCATGGCTGGAGGACCTGCTGGAGACCCTCGGCCGCTACCGGATCGAACAGGGCGGCCTGCTGACGGCCGCCGCCCGGGAGTGGCTGAAGGGCCGTGCCGACCCGTCCGACCGGGAACTGCGGGCCGTGCTCCTGGACTCGGGCCTGCTGGTCGCCCACGGGGACGACCTCCGCTTCCTGCACCAGTCGTTCGCGGAGTTCCTCGCCGCCCGCTCCTACGCCGCGGAGATTCCCCCGGACTTCCCCGATCTGAAGGCCTGGGTCGCCCGCGCAACCGGCGGCGCGGGCAAGACGCTCGCCCTGTTCACATTCCGCCTGTGGTCGGAGCGGGAGGGCTGCGACGGCGACCTGATCGTCGGGCACCTGCTGGGCGAGGTGGAGATCGAGTCCCTCACCCTGGCCGCTTCGCTGATCGCGGAAGGGGTGACGATCGGCCCGGGGCTCCGGATGGCGTTGGCGGACCGCTTGATGGACTGCGCGCGGAATGACTCCAGCGAGACGGTCGAGGCCATGCGAGGGCTCGCCGCGTTCGGCGATGATCCGATGGTGGTCGAGCGCTTGCGAGCCGTGGCGACCGGGACCGCTCTGGGACTCTTCTATCGGCTCGAGGCGGTCGGCGCGCTCACCAGGAGCCTGCCGGTCATCGAACTCGAAGAGCTGCTCCGGTCTGTTCTGCCCGACACGTACGGACTGCTTCCGCGAGCTGCCCGGATCGCCCGGACCATCAGTTCAGGTGCTCAGAAAGCGGTGATCCAACATGCACATGCCTGGGAAGGAAGGTGGGACCATCTCTGGGCGACGGCCGTCAAGGCGCAAACGCTGGAGACCCTCGGGATTGCCTCCGAGGCGGCAGGATACGCCCGTGATGTGCTGAGCACCCCGGTCGCCGATGCCAGTGACCGGCGAATGGCGGCCGAGGCGTGGCTCAGTGCCGACCCCGGCGCCGCCGGGGAGATCGCCGAACTGGCCCTCCGGTACCCGGGTGCCCGCGGTGGTGGCGCGATATCGGTGGCCTTGGCGCTCGAAAAGCTCGGGGAGGGCTCGGCAGCCGCCAGGATTGCCCAAGGACTGCTGGATTCGGACCTCTTGGACGGCGAGCAACTCCAACAAGCCGCCGAACTGTGGGCCAAGGCCCCGGGCCACGAAGGCGCAGACCTGCTGCTGCAAGCCTTCGAACGGATGGAGCCCGAGGGTGATGGCAGCGGCCTGCTGCCGTCCGCGGCGAAACTGGGAGCGAGTTCGGTCGCGCTGGACTGGGCCCGCACGCATGCCGCCGGGGCGCAGCAGCGGAACGCCAGCGCTTCCCGGATCATCGCCGTGCTGCTGGCCGCTCTCGGCCCGGCGGGCATGGCGGAGATCACCGACCGATTCGGAGGAGGAGAGCGGATCGATCCGTTCGATCTGGTGCCGTGCGCGGAGGAGCTCTTGAACGGCGGCGTTCAGCGTGCGGCGCGGGAATTCGCGGAGCGAGCCCTGCGGACACCCCGTCTCGGCCCGGAACTCTCCGGGCGCGCCGTGGACGTCCTCTATGAGGTCTCCGCGGTGGATGCGCTCGCCGTCCTGGAACGTGAGGCGAAGGGGCTCGCGGGCAGGGACCCGGGCTGGCGTGCCGGGGTTCTCCACGTGCTGGCGCTGAAGGAGGGGGACCGGCATCACGGCCTGATGGTCGAATTGGCGCACTGCCAATTGCAGTCCCCGGAGGTCGACGGTCAGGAGTTGCTCGATGCGCTGAGGATTCTGGTGCTCGTCGAAGGCAGGAAACACGTCGACCGGCTGGTCGACACGGTCATCACCGACCCGAGGGTGACTCTCGGTCAGATGGTCGACCTCGCGTCCGACCTCGTCTCCATCGGCGAGCGGGAAGCTGCCGTCCGCCTCTGGTGGCGCCTCCTTGAGGACTTGGTGCCGCCGCGCGTCCTCGAGTGGCACCTCCTCCGGGACGTTCAGCGTGCGGACCTGGTCCCCGAGGCGGTCGCCAAGATGACCGAGCTGATCGACGCCGAATCCACCGCCCCCGCCAAGCGGCTGCGCCTGCGCCAGATGCGGGCCTGGCTCCGGGAGGCTGCGGAGCCCGGGGCGTAGCAGCGGATCGTTCACTCGTTCGAGGGGTTTGGTTTCCGCAGGTCGTGGAGCCGGGACCCTGGGCGTCGCGTTGTCAGTGGGCCTCGCTACGTTCCTCCCATCGCTGACCGACAGGTGGGAGGAGAACGGCTGTGGCATGGGTGGAGACGACTGCGGGCGGGTACCGCGTCGCGCTCGACGGGGACGGTACGGTGCTGTGCCGGAACGCGGCGGGGCGGCAGCTGAAGGCCGTGCCGCCGAAGCTCGGCGACGATCCGGTGGTCACCCAGCTGAGGCAGCTCGCCGAGTGGCTGGGGGCGCACGAGCGGCGCTGCCTGGAGGACGTCGAGCGGTGGATGGTGCGCTCGCTGCCCGTGCCCGCGGCCGTGGTCACCGCGGTGTGGGCGGACGAGGCCTGGCGCGGCGTCCTGCGGGACCTGGTCGTCACCGGGGCCGACGGCGAGGTCGCCGGGTTCCTGCGCGACGCCGACGCCGAGCGCGGGCTCGGGCTGGTCGACCCGGACGGCGACACCGTGCGCCTCGCCGACGGCGAGATCCGGATACCCCACCCCGTCCTCCTCGCGGACCTCGACGACCTGCGCGAGTTCGCCGTCGAACTCGGCGTCTCGCAGCGGGTCCAGCAGCTCTACCGCGAGGTCTGGCACCGGCCGGCGGAGGTGCCGGCGGGCACCGAGGTCACCACATACGCGGGCGGGCGCTACAAGGAGCTGCGCGAGCTCGTCGGGCGCTGCGCCCGGCTCGGCTACCGGGTGCGCGGCGGCAGCGCCGTCGTGCCGGTGGTCGAGGACGGCCGCACGGTCGAGGCCCGGCTGTGGGTCGGCGACTACTACGACTACGACGAGTGCGAGACGGGCCCGCTCAGCTGGGCGGGGCCGGACGGCCGGGCGCTGCCGCTGGCGCAGGTCGGTCCGGTGGCGTGGTCCGAGGGCATGCGGATGGCCGCCGCGCTGTACGCCGGCCGCACGATCGAAGGGGAGGAAGCGGCATGACCGCCACCAGCCTGAACGGCACCACCGCCAACGGCACCACCGCCAACGGCACCACCGCCAACGGCACCACCGCCAACGGCACCGGCCCGGACGGCACCGGCCAGAGCGCCCTGCCGGACGTCGGCCGGCACGAGCGGCTGCTCGACGCCGGCGCCGTCCTCCCGGCCGGCACCGTGCCCGGCGCCGGCCGCTCCGACAGCGCCGCGGACGTGCTGACCGCCCGCACCTACGCCCACCCCGCGCTCGACGGCCGCCGGATCGTCCGGCTGGTGCCCGGCGCGCTCGGCCCCGCCGAGGACCTGGCCGTCGACTTCCTCGGCCTTGCGCCGCAGGCCGAGCCCGCCGAGGTCGGCCAGGTGCGCCAGGAGGCGCTCGGCTTCCCGGCGTGGGCGCTGGTCCACGACCCGGCCAACGGGCACCACGCGCTGGCCCTGGTCAAGGAGCTGGAGCGGCTGGCCCGCCAGGCCAAGTCCAAGCCCGGCGCCGCCAAGGACGGCTTCGACGCGCTCGCCGCGCGCCTGGGCCGCGCCGTGCCGCACTTCCTGCCCACCTTCTGCGAGGAGGTCGGCCGGATCTTCCTCGGGGTCGGCAACCAGACCTACGCCGCGAGCTGGTTCGGCAAGGCCCGCGAGGCCGAGCGCACGCACGGCCTGGGGGTGGACGAGGAGCGGCTGCGCGCCGTCTTCCTGGAGTTCGCCCTGGCCGGCGCGCTCACCGTCAAGTCCCTGCGGCAGTACGTGAAGTCGCTCGGCGCCCGGCTCGACGCGGCGACGGCCTGGCAGCGCTTCCGCCAGCTGTGCACCGAGCGCGCCGCCGCCGGCATGGCCCCCTACGCGGGGGTGGCCGAGGACGCCCGCGCCCTCGTCAAGGCCGCCGGACTGGACCGGGAGGAGCACGAACAGTCCCTGCTCGCCGAGCTGTTGGCGGCACCGGCGGCCAACCGGGCACCCGTCGCGTTCTGGAAGTCCTGGCACGGCGCCCTCGTCGCCCTCGGCAGGCGCGACGAAGCGGTGCGGGTCCGCCTGCTGGAGCTGATGCCCACGGCGGGCGCCAACTCCGGCGTCGCCGAGCACGACGCCGCCTGGCTGGCCGTGCTCGCCGAGACGGGCGCCGAGGGCCTGCTCACCGGTCCGCGCCCCGAGCACACCCCGGGCGCGCAGGGCGCCGAGGACACCGCGCCCGCCGCCTGGCTCCGCCGCTGGACGGACCACATCGGCCGCGGCTGGGGCTCCCGGCCCACCTGCGCCGCCACGGTGGCGCTCGCGGGCCGGATGGCCGAGCGGCTGCGCGCCGACGGCACCCCGGTCGACCTCTTCACCGGGATCCGCCGCAGCACCACCCAACTCGACCTGCTGGAGCGGCTGCTGGCCGACGGCGTGCCCGTCGCCGACCCGCCGGCCGGCCTCGGCCTCGACCTCACCGGCTGGGCCCGCCACAGCGGCTCCACCGGCCCCGACCTGGCCGCCGTCGCCGCCGACCCCCGCTTCCGGGGCGTGCTGCGCGCGGCGACGCCCTCGGCGTGGGAGACGGCCGTGCAGCAGAAGCTGCCCGCGCTGCCGCTGCTGCGCGAGCTGTTCGCCGAGTGGGCGGACGAACGCGCCGCCGAGGTGGCGGCCGCCCGCGGCCTGGCCGGCGCCGCCGACCTCGTGCGCTCGCTCTCGCCGTACCGCTCGGTGCTCCGGTCGATCTCCCCCGCCGCCGCCGAGCGGATCGCGGCCCTCGACGTCGCCGGGCTGCTCGCCCGCGCGCTCGGCGCCGGCATCCTGGACGAACTCGGCTGGCCCGCCCTGGAGGAGGCGCTCGACAAGCTCGCCGACCCGCCCAAGTCCCCCGGCACCACCTCCGATCCCGTCGGCAGCCAGGACGACGACCTGGGGAAGACGCCCGGCGGCCGCACCCTGCAGGGCCTGATCGTCGAGGACGCCTGGCCGCACCTGATCCTCGCCCGCCTGGACCGCGCCGTCGTCGTCGGCCCGCAGGGCATCGTGCTGGAACACACCCTGCGCCTGCCCAAGCTCGAACAATGGAGCCGCCCGCGGCTGCGCTTCGTCGACGGCGAACTCCTCGTCGTCTGGCACGAGAAGGGCAAGCAGCGGGCCTACTGGTCCGGCCGCCCGGCCGAGACCTTCGAACTCGGCGGCGAGACCATCGCCCGGTACTACTACGGCGACCGGCACCCCGAAGCCCCGTCCCTCCCGCTGCCCGGCGGCGGCCGGACCACCGGCGAGCGCCCGCTGCACACGGGCGACACCCGGATGCCCGCCGAGCACCCCGTCCTCGGCGACGGCACCGGCCACTGGACGCTGCGGCACGGCCCGACGGGCCGGGCGCTGCACGAGTTCGACCCGGCGACCGGCACCCTCGGCCGCGCCGCCGAACCGCCCGTGATCGCCGCCTCGGCCGCCGCGGGCACGCTCGACCTCGACCGTACGCGGCTGCTGCCGCTCCAGCCCGGCCTGGAGCACACGCCCTTCGGCACCGACGGCACAGTGCTGGGCAGCTGGGTGCGCGTCGACACCGGGCGCACCGTCACCACCGTCAGCGCCGACGGCCGCACGATCGTCATGCCCCTGAACGGGGCCCACCCGGACATCGTCCCCGTCGGCCGGCTCACCCTGCCGGGCACGGCCGCCGCACCGGGAGAGAGCGCCCCGACGGGCCCGGTCGTCACCAGGTCGATCCGCGACCACCTCGCCCTCGCCCTGCCCGACCTCGGCCCCGACGTCGCCACCGCCGACCACGCCCGCACCGTCGACCTCAGCCCCTGCCGCCCCGGCGACCTCCAGGCCGTCGGCACCGGACTCGTCCCGCCGCTCGACCACTGGCACGCGCTGCGCCCCCGCGACGAGGCCGGCTCGCAGGTGCTGCGCGCCGTCACCCCCGAGCAGGCCGCCGCGCTCATCGACATCGCCTGGCCCGCCGACGTCGAACCGGTGCCCGAGAACGAGCAGCGCTGGCTCACCGTCCAGGGCGTGCGCCGCAAACTCACGCACCGCCGGGGCGCCCGCCGCAGGCTGCCCGTCCGGGCCGTCGGCGCAGCCCTCCCCGGCATCACCGACCCGCGGCTGCTCGCCGGCGTCACCGGACTCGCCCGGATCGCCGCCGAACTCCTCAACGGCGTCGGCCGGTTCGTCGAACAGCCCGAGGCCGAGGTTCGACCCACCGCCGCCACCGCCACCGCCGCCGCACCCCCCGAGTACCGGCCCGACCACGGCCGCGACGCCGAACTCCAGGCCGCCGTCAGCGGCTGGGTGCCCGACGTCGACCGCTACGGCTCCTCGTGGGGCGCCCCCGGCACCTGGAAGGTGCTGAACAACCTGCGCACCGTCACCGCCGTCCTCGCCGACCCGCCCCCGGCCACCGCCGAGGGCTGGAGCAGCCCGGCCTCCGTCGACCTCAAGGGCGGCGACATCCACCACGCGTGGTTGCCCCTGCTCGGCCGACTCCACCTCCTGGTCCAGGCCGCGGCCTCCCCGCTCACCGAGCCCGCCCACCGCTCCACCCTCGTGCTCCTGCTCGGCGAGCTCACCCGGGGCCTGCTCGCCGACCGCGGCGCCACCGTGCGCCAGATCGCCCTCAGCGAGCCCACCGAGCGCACTACCACCGGCCGGCCCACCGCCCACCGCCAGGGCCAGGTGCTGCGCCACGGCGACCGCACCGTCGTCATCCTCGGCCACCGCAACACCCGCGGCGACCACGCGTACTGGCTGGCCGTCGACCACGACCCGAGCGGCGAGTTCGGTCCGGTCGACCACTTCACCACCATCGCGGAGCGCAACACCGAGGAGCGGCTCGACGCCGCCTGGATCGCCACGTTCCTGCGGGTCCTCGCCCTGCACGGGCCCGTCCCCGCCGACCGGGCGCGGGCCACGGCCTTCGGCGAGCTCACCGGCATCGGCACGGCCCGGGCCTCCCTGGTCCTCGCCGCGGCGCCCGCCCTCTTCCAGTGGCACGGCCCGGTGCTGCCCGCCGACCGGCTCCCGGACTTCGGCCTCAAGGCCGCCGAGGCCACCGCCGCCCGTGACTGGCTGCGCCGGCGCGAGCGCACCGGACTCGACGAGGTCTGGGCCGCGCTGCTGCCCGCCGACCCCGAGACCCTCCCGAGCGACGGCCCCGACCTCACCGCCGGAGCCGAGGCCTGGATCCGGCACTTCGGACGGCTCGTCACCCTTCCCGACGACGCCCAGGCCACCGTCACCGGCGTCGACGTCGACCACGTCGAGGCCGTCCTCAACCCCGACCGGACGCCCTGGCTGAGCCGCACCACCACCTTCCGCCTCACCACCACCCCCGACGGGTCGTCGAAGCAGATGGTCGCGGCCGACGCCTCCGCCGTCCCCGGCTTCGGAATGCTGCGCGGGGCCATCGACGCCCTCCGCTGGCTCGTCTACCACCTGCCCGCCGACAGCCCGCTGCGCCCGCTGCTGCCGCGCACCGCCACCGCCCTGCGTGAACGCCTCGCGGACCCGGAGCTCCTGTTCGACTTCAACCTCTTCCAGACCGCCAAGGGCCAGTCGCTGGCCGTGATCCTGCGCTCCCACTACGGCCTGCCCCCCGAGGGCGGCGCCGATCCCGACGGACTGGTTCGCTGCGGCCCCGCCCTCGTCCTCGCCCCCAGCGGCGGCACCATGGAGCGGGTCCTGCTGCGCCCCGCCGGGCTCACCGGCGCCGACGACCAGGTGCTCGAACTGCTGGAGGGACTGGGCGCGGGCTACGGGCTCGCGAGCGAGCTCGCCGCCATCGCGGCCGTCCTCGGCGGCGAACCGGAGAACCTGGCCGCCCCCACGGAGCCGGCCGGCTCCGCCGAGGGCGACGCGCGGTGGCTGCACAACCCGCAGTTCTCCGTCCCCGCCCTCGTCGCCGAGGCGGCCCGCACCCACGGCCTCGGCGAGGACGCCGCCGCGCTCTACCTCCAGCTCCTCGCCCTGCCCGACCCCACCGACCGCAACGCCGCCCGCTGGACGGGCTGGAAGCCCGCCCGGCTCAAGCGCGCCCGCGCCGAACTCGCCGCCACCGGCCTCGTCATGGAGGCCAAGCGGGCCCGCGCCGGACGCACGCTCTTCCTGCCCTGCGGCTGGCAGGAGGCCAAGGCGCCCGCCCTGCCCGCCGAGACCTGGAAGGCCGACTTCTACGAGCTGGCCACCTACCGTCCCGCGCTGCCGCACCAGCCCGTCCCGGAGCTGTTCGCCCGCGCCTGGCAGCGGACCGTCGACGGCGACGCCCCCGGATACGAACAGCTCCAGACCGCGAAGCGCAGGAAGGTCCGCCGATGACCGCCCCCACCACGACCCCTACCGGCACGACCCCGGCCGACGCGCCCGCCCGGCAGATCACGCCGCCCGAGGAGAAGTACGCCGCCGAACTCGAGTTCCTCGCCGCGCACGATTCCGGTCCGCGCCCGCCCGGCTGGCGGCTGACCCCGCGCGCCGTCGTCACCTTCGTCCTCGGCAGCGACGGCGAGAAGCTCAAGGCGGGCCGCAAGGGCCTCGTCATCGAGCGGAAGTTCGTCGGCGAGCGGGCACTGGTCGAGCGCTGCGTCGTCACCCTCGCCGGCGAGCGCGGCCTGCTGCTCGTCGGCGAGCCCGGCACCGCCAAGTCGATGCTCTCCGAACTGCTCGCCGCCGCCGTGTGCGGCACCAGCGCGCTCACCGTCCAGGGCACCGCCGGCACCACCGAGGACCAGCTCAAGTACGGCTGGAACTACGCCCTCCTGCTCGCCAAGGGCCCCAGCCGGGAGGCCCTCGTGCCGTCCCCGGTCCTCACCGCGATGACGGCCGGCGCCGTCGCCCGGGTCGAGGAGGTCACCCGCTGCCTGCCGGAGGTGCAGGACGCCCTGGTCTCGCTGCTCTCCGAACGCCGCGTCGCCGTCCCCGAGCTGGCGGGCACCCCGGACGCCCAGCTGCACGCCGCCCCCGGCTTCACCCTGATCGCCACCGCCAACCTGCGGGACAAGGGCGTCAGCGAGATGTCCGCGGCCCTCAAGCGGCGGTTCAACTTCGAGACGGTGGGCCCGATCGCGAGCCTCGCCGCCGAGGTCGACCTGGTCCGCCGCCAGTCCACCGCCGCCGTCGCCCGCGCGGGCGCGCCGTTCACGGTGGACGACGCCGTCCTCGAAGCGCTGGTCACCGCCTTCCGGGACCTGCGCACCGGCCGCTCCACCGAGGGCTGGGACGTCGAGCGCCCGTCCACGGTGATGAGCACCGCCGAGGCCGTCTCGGTCGCCACCGCCCTCGGCGTCACCGCCGCCTACCTGCCCGACGGCGGCGACCTGCTCGGCCGCCTGCCCGGCCAGCTGATCGGCGTCGTGCGCAAGGACGACCCGGCTGACGCCGCCCGGCTGCTCGGCTACTGGGACGGCCCGGTCCGGCGCCGCGCCGAACAGGGCGCCGCCACCTGGCGCACCCTGTGGGACCTGCGCCCGGCCCTGGAGGCGTGAGGTCATGAGCAGCGCGGTGATGCCCGAAATCCCGACCGGTGCCGCCGGGTTCGACGGCTCCCGGCAGGCCGTCGAGGAGGCGGCGGCCCGCCTGGCCGCCGCCGGCACCGAACGGCCCGGGCCCTACCTGATCGGCGTGCGCCACCACGCGCCGTCCCTCAGCGCGGTCGTCCCCGCGCTGCTCGACGCCGCCCGGCCCGAGGCGGTGCTGGTCGAACTCCCCGCCGAGTTCCAGCCCTGGCTCGGCCACCTGGCGGACGAGGCTACGGAGGCCCCGGTCGCCCTCGCGGCGGCCCCTGCCGACCCTTCCGCCGAGAGCGCGGACGGGCCCGCCTTCTACCCGTTCGCCGACTTCTCCCCGGAGCTCGCCGCCCTGCGCTGGGCCCGGCGCAACGGCGTCGAGGCCATCGCCTGCGACCTGCCGCTCGCCCACCGGGGCGCCGGGCAGCGGTCCGCAGGCGGGCCGGCCGCCGGCCCGTCCGTCACCGACGCCCTGCGCCGGCGGCTCACCGGCCGCGAGGGCGACGAGGACCTCTGGGACCGCCTCGTCGAGACCGCCGCCCCCGGCTCCGCCCCGGAGGCGGTCCGCCGGGCCGCGCTGCTGGTCGGCTGGGCCATGCGCCGCGACGCCGAGACCGGTCCCGGCGTCGACCCGTACGACCTCCGGCGCGAGGCCTGGATGCGCGCCCGGATCGCGGCCGCCTCGGCCGGCGGGCGGCGCGTCGCCGCCGTGATCGGCGCCTTCCACGCACCGGCGCTGCTCGAAGGGCCGCACGCCGACGAAACGCACGCCGACCAGTCGTACGCCGCCTGGCCGCACGCCCACGGGCCCCACGCCGACGACGAACCGCCGGGCGCGGAGGCGCCCGCCCACGTCGTCTCCCTCATCCCCTACACCTACCCGCTCCTGGACGCCCGCTCCGGCTACCCGGCCGGCATCCGCGACCCCGAGTGGCAGCACACCGTCCTCGACGCGGCCGGCGACCCGGACCGCCTCGCCGCCGCCCTCACCACCACCGCCGTCCGCATCACCGAGGCCCTGCGCACCCAGGACCACCCCTCCGGCCCCGCCGACGCCCGCGAGATCGTGCGCCTCACCGGCGACCTCGCCCGCCTTCGCGGCCTCGCCGCCCCCGGCCGCGGCGAACTCGTCGAAGCCGTCCAGACCGTCCTCGCCCAGGGGGAACCCCTCGGCCGCGGCCGGGCCGTCGCCCGCGCCCTCGAACGCGTCCTCGTCGGCAGCCGCACCGGCCGCGCCACCCCCGCAGCACCCCGCAGCGGCCTCGGCCCCGCCGTCGAAGCCCTCACCGGGACGCTCGGCCTGCCCGGCCCCGCCGAACCGGGCCCGCGCGAACTGCGCCTCGACCCGCTGCGCAGCGCCCTCGACCGCCGCCGCGAGACCCTGCTGAACCGCCTCTCCGCCTGCGGCGTCCCCTACGGCGACCGGGTCGACTCGACGGGCCCGGGCGGCACCGAAACCCTCGGCACCCGCTGGCGCCTGCACTGGACCCCGGCCACCGCCGCGATGCTCACCGTCGCCGGCACCCGCGGCGTCACCCCCGCCCAGGCCGCCGAAGGCACCCTGCGCGACCGCCTCCGCCGCGAGCAGCAGGCCGACGGCCCCACCCCGCGCGACGTCATCCAGGGCCTCGCCGACGCCGCGGCCTGCGACCTCCCCGCCCTCACCCGCACCCGCCTCACCCAACTCGCCACCACCCTCCCCGCCGCCGGCACCCTCCCCGACCTCCTCGACGCCCTCACCACCCTGGACCGCCTGTCCGCCGGCCACTTCCCCGTGACCCTGACCCCACCCGCGCCCGAACAGGAGCCGGCAGACGGCGCCGCGCAGGGCACTGCGCCCCCGGTCACCGTCACGGCGCCGGGCGCGCAGTCGGAGCCGGCGGGGGAGTCGGCCCCGGGCGTCGTGTGCGGCGTGCCCGTGCCGGGTGGCGCCCACGTCGGCTCCGGGCCTGCACCGGACACCACGTCCCTGGCCGCCCCCACCCAGGCCCACCCCCGAGCGGCGCTTCCCGACGCCCCCGCCACCGGCCCCGCCACCGATCCCACCGGCGCCCACCCCCGAGCGGCGCTCCCCGGCGCCCCCGCCACCGATCCCACCGCCGGCCCCGACGTCCTTCTGCCGCAGGGCGGTTCTGCGCTGTCGGACCGTCACCCCTTCACGCCGTCCCCCGGAAGTGCCGTCCCCCTGCCGCACGGCACCGCCCCGGAGGCGGTCACCCCCTCCCACCTCCATTCCTCGCCGGCCGCCGTCAGCGACCTCCTGATCGCCGCTGCCGTGCGGCAGTTGGAGGGCCTGAGCGGGTCCGACGATCCTGCGGACGCGCGGGCACTGGTGGAGCTGGCGCGGCGGGCGGATCTCGACGGCGGGGTCCGGCTCGGGTACGTGCTGCGCGAACTCGCCGACGGCGGGAGCCCGTTGGTGCGTGGTGCCGCCGGGGCCGTCCGCGTCCTGCTCGGGCAGGACCCGGCCGCCGAGCTCGGTGGCCGGGCCGCGTCGTGGGTCGACGGCGCGACCGTGCCGGAGGCACGCCATGCCCTCGCCCGGTCACTGGTCGGGCTGTTGTCGGCCGCGGAGGGGCTGTTCGCAGCCGCGCCCGAGGCACTCGAACCCGTCCTGGAACGAGTCGTCTCCCTGCCCGACGAGGCCTTCCTCGACCGTCTGCCCGCTCTGCGCGGAGGCTTCGACACGCTCAGCCCGGCCGCCCGCGACCGGCTGCTGGCGCTGGTCGAGGAGCGCCTCGGCACGCGGCTCGTCGACCTGCCCGACGCCGTGCCGCCCGCCGTCCTGGCGACGTGGGCCAGGGCCGACCTCGCCGCCCGCGGCGTGCTCGGCGAACTCGGACTGCTCCCGGCACCGCCCACCGCACCCGCCCGCACCCCGGAGCCCCTGCCCGCCCTCCCCGAGACCGGCCACGGCCTCGCCCCCGCCGAGACCGGCCACGGCCTCGCCCCCGCCGAGCGCTGGCGTCTGCTCCTCGGTCGCCCCGGCGGCTCCGGCCGGGGCGCCCGCGCCGCCCGACTCGCCACCGCCCTCGACGAGTTGTACGGCTCCGGCCGGGGCGAGGGCTCCGGCCCCGGCCTGGACGGCCGGGGCCGCCGGGGCGGCCGCGAGGCCCCCTACCCGGGGGTCCGCGAGTGGGCCGAGGAGCTGTCGGCGCTGTTCGGGCCCGGGATCCGCGAGGAGGTCCTGGCAGCGGCCGTCGCCCAGGGCCGTACGGACGCCCTGGAGGCGATCGACCCGGGCGCCGCCCGCCCGTCCGTCGAGCTGCTGCGCACCGTCCTGGAGCACGCGGGCGGTCTGCCGGAGGCGCGGGTGGCCGGGCTGCGCCCGCTGGTGCGGCGCCTGGTGGAGGAGCTCACCCGCGAGCTGGCGACCCGGCTGCGCCCGGCGCTGACCGGCATCAGCCTGCCGCGCCCGAGCCGTCGCCCGGGCGGCGGGCTGGACCTCGACCGCACGATCCGCGCGAACCTCGCCACCGCCCGCCCCGCCCCGGACGGCGGCACCGTGATCGTGCCGGAGCGCCCGGTGTTCCGGACGCGGGCGCGGAAGTCGGCGGACTGGCGGCTGATCCTCGTGGTGGACGTCTCCGGCTCGATGGAGGCGTCGACGGTCTGGGCGGCGCTCACCGCCTCGATCCTGGCCGGGGTGCCGTCGCTGAGCACGCACTTCGTGGCCTTCTCCACCGAGATCGTCGACCTGACCGAGCGGGTGGAGGACCCACTGGGCCTGCTGCTGGAGGTGCGGATCGGCGGCGGCACGGACATCGCGTCCGGCCTGCGCTACGCGCGGCAGCTGGTGACGGTGCCGTCGCGCACGCTGGTCGCCGTGATCAGCGACTTCGAGGAGGGCGGCCCGGTCGGCGCGCTGCTCGCGCAGACCCGGGCGCTGGTGGACTCGGGCGTGCACGTGCTCGGCTGCGCGGCGCTCGACGACACGGGCACGGCCCGGTATTCGACCGCGGTCGCGGGCCGATTGGTCGCGGCCGGCATGCCGGTGGCGGCACTGAGCCCGCTGGAACTGGCCCGCTGGGTGGGGGAGAAGGTGCGATGACGGCAGGGTCGATCGGTTGGCCGCGGGTGCGGCCCGAGGTGGTCGCCGAGGTGGTGGCGGGGCTGAGCGCCCGGTTGCAGAAGCGGCTGGACGGCGCGGCGGCGAAGCTGGCGGAGCGTCCGGTGACGAGCTCCGGCGACGAGTGGCGGGTGGAGGTGGACGAGGAGACGGTGCTCGTCCTGCACGCCCCGGGCGGGGTGCTCGCCGACCCGTCCGGCGTGCACTGCGGCTGCCTGCTCGCCCCGGCGTGCGTGCACCGGGCGGCGGCGGTCACGCTGTGCCCGCTGGCCGACGCCACGGACGATCCCGAGCAGTCCGGGCCGTCCGGGCCGTCCGGGCCGTCCGAACCCGCCTCACCCACCGAACCCGCTGATCCCGCCGCTCCCACCGAACAGGCGGCGGACGACGACGTCCTCACCCCCGCCGAGCAGAGCGCCGCCCGCCACCTCCACCACGCCGCGGCCGCCGTCCTGGCGGCGGGCGTGAGCGGGGCGGGAGCCGTCGCCCAGGCGGAGCTGCTGCGGGCGGCCCACGGTGCCCGCGCGGCGGGGCTGTACCGCCCGGCCGCGGTGGCGGTCACCGTGGGGGCGGCGGTTCGGCGCGGCCCCGCCCGGCCGGCGCGCCCCCCCCCCCCCGCCCCCCGCGCCGGTCAGCGGGCGGCGGGGCCCCCCCCCCCCCCC
>NZ_JBHWGV010000005.1:122584-136272 GCF_042732955.1 Kitasatospora sp. NPDC059747
GGGGTGTGGGGGGGGGGGGGGGGCCCCGGGGGGGGGGGGGGGGGGGGGCCCGCGGGGGCCGCGGGGGGGGGGCGGGCCGCGCGGGCGGGGGGGGCGGTCCCGGTGGCGACGCGGATCCGCGCGGCCCGCTCCGGCGCGCCGGACCACCGCCTCGCGGACCTCGTCGCCGATCTGCGCGAGCTGCTCACCCTCACCCGCCGCCTCACCGCGGACCCGGCCGCCGGCCCCGCCGCCGGTTCCGTCACCGGTTCCGCTACTGGTCCCGCCCGCGGCCCGGTCGCGGAGCTGCGCGGCACCGCCCGCCAGGCGTACGGCGACGCGGGCGGGCTGCGGCTCCACGGGCTGTTCGCCGAGCCGGTGCTGACGGCCACGCACGCGGGCGTGCTCAGCTGGGCGGTGGACGCGGGCGGCCGGCTCAGCACCGTCTCCGAGGTGCTGCCGTACGCCGACCCCGACGCGGCGGCCGCACAGGCCGTCGGGGCGGGCAACCGGGCGGTCCGGCTGGGCGACACCTCGCTGAGCCACCGCGAGTTCACGCGCGCCGGGCTGGCCGTCCAGGGCGCCACCAGATCGGCGAGCGGACGGCTCGGGGCCGGCGCCGCCGTGCGCGCCGTCCGGGCCGCGGGCGCGGCGTGGACGGCGGAGCCCGTCGCCGGCCTCTGGGCCGAACCGGTGGCCGCCCAGGTGGAGCGCGCGCTCGCGGCGCAGGCCGTCCCGTACGAGACGCGCCCGGCCGGGAGCGACCTCCTGTTCCTGGACGTCACCCTGCTGGGCCCGACGAGCGACGCTCCCACCGAGCACGCCCCGGCGAAGACGCCCGGGGGAGCACCACGCCTCCTGGCACGCTGCGGGGAGGACGGCCCGGTGGTCGCGCTGCGCGCCGCCCATGACCACCCGGGGCTCGCCCACCGCGCGAACCTGGCCCTGCTCGCCGCCGCCCCCGGCCTGCGGCTGCGGGTGATCGGCCGCCTGGAGCGCGCGGTCCGTCCCGAACTGCGGCTGCTCGCGATCGGCACCGCTGTGGCCGAGGCGTCCACCGACACCCCGGACGCCGGCCCGACCGACACCCCGACCAGCACCCCGACGCTCGCCCTCCCCGCCGACCGGGCCGGCCGCGTCAACCTAGGCCTGGAACGCCTTCAGGCCGCCGACGTCCCCGCGACCCCGGGCGTCCCCGCGACCCCGGGCGTCCCCGCGCCTCCCCTCGACCCGTCCGCCCACCCGCTGGACCCGCCCGCGCACCTGCTCGGCCGTCGGATCGAGCAGACCGTCACCTCCGGCCGGAGCGCCCTGACCCCGGGCACGAGCACGACCGCAGCCGACGGCGCCCGGCTGCGCGAGGCGGGCCTGACCACCGCCGCCGACCTCCTCGACGCGCTGCGCACCGCCGCGACCGACCACCGCCGCGACGTGTTCGGCCGCGTGCTCCCCGACGACCACAGCACGTTCACCACCGCCTGGCTGGCCGCCGCGCACTACACGGAGGCCCTGGCGACGGCCCTCTGCCAGGCGGCCTGGACCCCACCGGAGGCCCACGCATGATTCGCCGAGCCTGATTCCCCGGGCCTGATTCCCCGGGCCTGATTCCCTGAGCCGCCCACACCGGGTGCCCCGCGCCCGACACATAAGGCCAGGTAATTGCAGAAACAGGTAACCGGCGTCGGCTGTCATACTGAGCGGACGAGCGACCGAACCGCGCGAGAGGGAGTCGAGCCATGGGGATCCGTGACGACGCCGCCGAGATCCGGGCCGGCGGCTGGCGCACGCTCGCCGCGCTGCACGGGCTGATCGACACGGCGCTGGAGAAGGCGCTCCAGGCGGAGCACCGGCTCTCGGTGGTCGAGTACACGGTGCTGGACGCGCTGTCGCGCCAGGACGGCTGGCACATGCGGATGCAGCAGCTGGCCCGGGCGGCGGCGCTGAGCAGCAGCGCGACCACCCGGCTGGTGGCGCGGCTGGAGGGCCGCGGCCTGCTCAGCCGCTACCTCTGTCCGGACGACCGCCGCGGGATCTACACCGAGCTGACGCCGGAGGGCCGGGAACTGCTCGCCGCCGCCCGCCCGGTGCACGACGCCGCCCTGGAGGCGACGCTGGCCCGGGCGGCGGAGGTACCGGAGCTGGCACCGCTGGTCCGTGCGCTCGCGGCCCTGGAGACGCCCGCCTCCGCCTGAAACCGCACCCCACCCCGCCCGTCATTACCCCCACCCGTCATTACCCCCACCCGTCAGTACCCCCGCGCCTCAGCGCCGCCCGGCGAGGGCGTTGCGGTGGACGCGGTCGAGCAGGGCGAGCAGGAGCTCCTTGCTGGAGGCCCGTTCCCGTACGTCGCAGAGGACGACCGGCACCTCGGGCCCGAGGTCGAGGGCGTGGCGGACGTCCTCCGGGGTGGCGTCGCGGCGGCCGTGGAAGCAGTTGACGCCGATCGCGAAGGGGATGCCCCGTTGCTCGAAGAAGTCGACGGCGGCGAAGCTGGTTTCGAGCCGGCGGGTGTCGGCGAGGACGATCGCGCCGAGGGCGCCGAGGGCGAGGTCGTCCCACATGAACCAGAAGCGGAACTGCCCGGGCGTACCGAAGAGGTAGAGCACCAGGTCGTCGCGGACGGTGATGCGGCCGAAGTCCATGGCCACCGTGGTGGTGGACTTGCCCTGGACGCCTTCGAGGCTGTCGACCCCGATGCTGGCGCGGGTCATCCGCTCCTCGGTCTGCAGGGGTTCGATCTCGCTGACCGAGCCGACCATGGTGGTCTTGCCGACGCCGAAGCCGCCGGCGACGAGGATCTTGACCGCGCCCGGCACGAGGCTCTGGGTCGTCAATTCGGTCTCCTGGTAGGGGAGTGGGAGTTGCTGGGTGAGGGGGCCGCCGCCGGTTCAGAGCCGGCGGACCCCCTCGATCACGGCCTGGATCAGGGAGATGTCCGGCGCCTCGGCGAGCTGGACCGGGGCGCGGGTGAGGATCAGCCGGGCCTCGGCCAGGTCGTCGAGGAGTACCTTGACCACGCTCACCGGCAGGTCGAGCGTGGCCGCGATCTCGGCCACCGCCAGCGGCCGTTCGCGGCACAGGTCGATGATCGCGGCCGGTTCGGGGGTGAGCCGGCTGGTGTCGGTGCGGGGGTCGGCGGTGACCACGAGGGTGATCAGCGCGAAGCCGTCACGGACCGGGCCGGTGCGCCCGTTGGTGATCGCGTAAGGACGGACCAGGTGGCCTGCGTCCTTGTCGAAGAACCAGGCCTCGTCGGCGTCGGCGGTCACGCACCGCCACCCACGCCGACCTGGCCGGCGTCGCTGCGCGGCGCGGCGGTGAGGTACTGGCCGACCTGCTTGACCAGCATGTTGATCTCGTAGGCCATCAGCCCGGCGTCGACCTGCTCGCTGGTGAGCACGGCCAGACGGGCGCCCTGGCCGGCGGTGGTGACGAACAGGAACAGCTGGTCCATCTCGATCACGGTCTGCCGGACGCGTCCGCCGTTGAACCGGTGGCCGGCGCCGCGGGCGAGGCTCTGCAGCCCGGAGGCGACGGCGGACAGGTGCTCGGCGTCGGCCCGGTCCAGGCCCTGGGACAGGCCGACCAGCAGGCCGTCCTCGGAGAGGACGATGGCGTGCCGGGTCTCGGGTACCCGCGCCACCAGCTGGTCCAGCAGCCAGTTGAGGTCGCGCTGGGTGTCGGTGTGCTGCGTCATCACTGCTGTTCCTTGGCTTCCTTAGCGGCGGGAGGCGCGGCCGGTGCGGGGGGTGTGGTGGGTGCGGTCGGCGCGATGGGCGTGGCAGACGTGGCAGGTGTGGTGGGCGTGCCGGGTGCGGTCGGCGCGCCCGGCACGGGGTCGGACGCGCGGGCGGTCCGGGTGCCGCGCTGGATGGCGGCCATGGTGGCGCGGGAGCGCTGGGGGGACGGTTCGTCGGCGTAACCGCGAGCGCCGCCGCCCTGGGGACCATCGCCCCGGGAGCCGTCGCCCCGCCCGGCGTCCCCGAAGTCGCTGTAGACGCTCCCGTCGTCGCTCCCGCCGTACCCGGGGGCCGGGGGGGGGGGGCCGGGGCCGGTCGGGCCCGCCCCCCCCCCCGGCGCGGTGGGCGCCCCCCACAGCGCGGGGGGGCTGGCGTTTGGGTCCCCCAGCGGCAGGACGCGCGGGGTGCGCAGTTCGCCGTCCGGGTCGTGGGCGAACGGGGCGTCGGCCGCGCGCTCGTGGGTGGGCGCGATCCGGTCGGCGGACACGGTGCCGAGGTCGGACTCGACCGCGTCGCTCGCCCCACCTGTCCCGCTCGCCCCACCCGTCCCGCTCGACCCACCGGTGCCGTCGCCACCGAGGCCGTCGGCGTGGCTCTCGGCCATGTCGTCGTACGGGCGCGGGTACACGGGCCGGGGGACGACGACGGCGCCGGGCAGGCCGGGGATCGAGGCACCCACGGTCAGGCCGCCGTTGGCGGGCTGAGCGGCCTGCGCGTCGTCCCGGTCGTCGTCCACGGGGTACTGGGCGAGGAGCTCGCTGATGACGGAGCTGGAGCCGGAGCCGGCCCCGGCCCCAGAGCCACCGCCGACCGGACGCACCGGAAGCGCGGGAGGCGCGGGAGGCGCTGGAACAGCCGACGGCGCGGAGCCGACCGGCGGCGCCGAAGCGCTCGGAGGTATCGAGGACGCCGGGGGCACAGTCGGCATGGACGGCATGGACGGCATCGAGGGAACCACCGGTACCGCGGGCATCGAGGGCATCGAGGGCCCCGGGGCCACGTCCTCCAGCACGCCGAGGTCGTCCACCAACTCCCCGTCCAGCACGCCGAGATCGTCCGCCGCCGCCGGACGCGGCCCCGGCACGGGCGTGCGGGTGACGCGCGCGCCGGAGGGCAGCCCGGGCACCGCGGCCGGCTGCTCGGCCTTCTCCAGCAGCACGGCCGGTACCAGCACCACGGCCCGGGTGCCGCCGTACGGCGAGGGGCGCAGGGTCACCTGGATCTCGTGCCGGGCGGCCAGGCGCGCGACGACGAACAGGCCGAGCCGCAGGTCGTCGCCGAGCGCGGAGACGTCCAGCTCGGGCGGGTTGGCGAGGTAGTCGTTGAGCCGCTCGTACTCCTCCTCGCCCATGCCGAGGCCGCGGTCCTCGACCTCGACCGCGAGCCCCTTCGGGACCTCCTGCGCGGAGACCTGCACCTGGGTGTAGGGCGGCGAGAAGGTGGTGCCGTTCTCGATCAGTTCGGCGACGAGGTGGATGACGTCGGCGACGGCCTGCCCGCTGAGGGAGGCGCGCGGCACGCCCTGCACGACGACGCGCGAGTAGTTCTCGGTCTCCGACACGGCGCTGCGCAGCACGTTGACGACCGGAACCGCGTTGCGCCAGCGGCGGGCGGGCAGCGCGCCGCCGAGGATCACCAGGTTCTCGGCGTTGCGCCGCATGCGGGTGGCGAGGTGGTCGACGGCGAACAGCTCGCGCAGCAGCTCGGGTTCCTCGTGCTCGCGTTCCAGCGCGTCGAGCATGCTGATCTGCCGGTGGATCAGGATCTGGGTGCGGCGGGCGATGTTGAGGAAGACCTTCTTCGTGCCCTCGCGGCCCTGCGCCTGGTGGACGATCGCGGCGACGGCGGCCTGGCGGACGGCGGCGAGGCCGTCGGCGATCTGCTGCGCCTCGTCGCCGGTGCGCCGGGACGGGGACCAGGTCGGCGGCACGGGCACGGGCTCGCCGGAGCGCAGCCGTCCGACGACGGCGGGCAGTTCCTGCTGGGCGAGGGCGAGGGTGTCGGCGCGGAGTCCGGCGAGGCGGGCCGGCAGCGAGCGGGCCGCGCGGATGCCGCGGACCAGGCTGACCAGCAGGACCAGTGCGACGGCGGCGCTGCCGGCGGCGAGCGCGGTGTTCTGCCCGGCGTCGCGCAGCAGGTAGGCGGCGTAGCCCCAGGCGGCGGCGAGGCCCACGCTGGGGACCAGCACGAGGAGGAGGAGCGAGCTGCGGAGGGAGCCGGACCGGCCGGCGCGGTGGCCCGTGCGGGGGGCCGATATGCCTGGCATCTGATTCCTTGTTGCTGGGCCGAACGGCGGTTGTGCCCGCGCGCGGTCCGGCCGGGGCTTCGGGGCGCCACGGCCGGGGTTGCCGGACGGGGGTGACGCGGTGTCACGATCATGACGCGGTGTCACAGCGGTGACTCGGTGTCAGTGTCCGGGCGGGGTGCAGCACGGCCGCCGACGGCAGGAACGCTACCAGCCCCAGGTGCCCTCATCGCAACATCAACTGACGATATGTGACCGGCTGATGGCAGAAGCGAACACCCCCCGTCGGATGGTGCGGTGACGGATCGTCGCAGGTCGAACCGTTTTCCCGGTGAGGGGGACGGCTCCGCGGGAGGTCGGGGGATCCTTCCGCGGAGCCGTCAGGAACAGGTCAAACGTCGGTATGCTGAAGGGTCGGCCACAGAGGCATCGACGGAGACACCGACGGGGACGTCGACTGAGACGTCGGCAGGTTCATCGGCAGGGGCGTCGGCGGACGGTCGACGAGTGGGCGGACCGGCGAACAGGGGTGGTCGGTCCGATCGGGGTCGACGGCGGTGCCGGGCCCGGCCGCTATCCCGCCAGCGGCATCGTGATCACCTCTCCGCCGCGGCGCTCGGCCTCCTCCTCCAGCTGCGCCTCCCGCTGGGCCAGTTCGGTCCACGCCCAGCTGGCCGGCCCGGACAGTTCGGCCGACCACTGCTTGCCGTACGTGCCCGAGGCGATCTGCCCGAGCCGCAGCCGCTGGATGTCCGAGGTGCCGGCCGGCGGGTAGACGTGGGTGGCGTCCCGCTGGTAGCGCTCGATGTTGAAGTCGGTGTGCAGGCCGCGGGCCGCGTGGATCTCCATGGCGTTGCGCGCCGAGTCGAGCGCGTACTCGGTGTTGATGAGCTTGGCGTTCATCAGCTCGGCGTCGCAGGCCTTGCCGTGGTCGAGCAGGTGCGAGGCGTGGTAGGCGGCGAGCTTGGCGGTCATCAGCCGGGACTGCATCTCGCCGAGCTTCAGCGCGATGTTGGGCAGCTGGTTGAGCGGCTTGCCGTACAGCACCCGCTCCTCGGCGAAGCGCGCGGTGTCCTCGACGATCGCGACGTGGATGCCGAGGGCGACGGCGGCCAGGTTGAGCCGTCCGTAGAGCGTGGACGACGAGTAGGCGACGTCCAGGCCCTGGCCCTCGCGGCCGAGCCGGTTGCCCACCGGGACGCGGCAGTCCTCGAAGACGATCTCGCCGAAGCTGAAGCCGTGCAGCCCGCTCTGGGAGCCGCGGGTGCCGGTGCGGAAGCCCGGGCGGTCGCTCTCGACGAGGAACGCGGACAGCCCCCGGCTGCCCTGGTCGGTGCGCAGGACGACGCCGTGGACGTCGCCGATGTGGGAGTTGCCCACGAACCACTTGCGCCCGTTGAGGACGTACTCGTCTCCCTCCCGGCGCGCGGTGCCCGCCATGCCGAGCACGTGGCCGCCGGACTCCGGCTCGGTGACGGCGATGGTGGGCAGGGCCTCCCCGGAGGCGAACTTCGGGAGCCACTTGCGCCGCTGGGCGTCCGAGCCGTAGTGGAGGACCTTGGCCACGCCGAGCTGCGAGGCCTGGGCCACGGCGCCCATCGCACCGCTCACCCGGGCCAGTTCCTCGACGATGACGGTCTTGGCGAGGTGCCCGAGTCCCAGCCCGCCGAAGACCTGCGGGATCGTCACACCGATCCAGCCCCGGCGGGCGATCTCGCGCGACAGCTCGAACTCCACCTGCCGGTCGGCCTCCATTCTGGCCACGTGCGGACGTATCTCCTTCTCCGCGAACTCGCGCACCTCCGCCCGGAGGCTCTCGTGGCGCTCGTCGGTGAAGTAGTCCATGGTCATGCCGGGGTCCTCTCGTTTCGGGGTGTCGTGCCTCCGTCCGTGCCGTCGATGCCGCGCCGGCCGCCGCTGCGGTGGGGTGTGGGGTCGTGGGTGGCGGCCGGTTGCCCTCGTTCGCCCCTTTGCAACCGGTGCGTGCGGAACTCCGGCCGGGATCCCCGAGGGTTGGGGCTACCGTCCGTGTCTTCGGCAGGGCTCATTGTCATATGGGCATAAGGAAGTCACCCAGAGCCGATCTTGGATTGGCGCGAAAAAGATCGTCCGAATTTCGCTTGGTTTCGCCACGTGACCGGATGGGAAGTGATCTTCGTCCCCGCGGCAACCTGCCGAGCGGCCGTTCACATGCGGCTTTGACTGTCCATCAGCAACCAGAACCACCCGGCCCGGGGGCGCCGAACCCCCCGGATGTCTGATTACATGTGCGCCATGACTGATGTGATGAGCACTCAAGGCCAGTTCCCGGGTGCCGCCGGCGAGTCCGAGCGCACCCGCAGACTGCGCACCCTCGGTCTCAACGAACCCTCCGCGGACGAAGCCTTCGACCGCTTCGCCCACCTGGCGGCCAGCATCACCCGGGCCCCCATCGCGATGGTCAACTTCATCAACGACGAGCGCCAGATGTTCCGGGGGCTCTACATTCCGCCAAACTCCTCCGACACGGCCTCCGACGACGGCGCCTCCTGGGCCGACCGGGGCATCGCGTTCGACCTCCCCACGCGCGAGATGCCGCTGAGCCACGGCTTCTGCCCCCACGTCGTCGCCCAGCGCTCCCCGCTCGCCCTCGACGACATCCTCGCCTACCCCCGGTTCGCCGGGAACCCGGTCGTCGACGAACTCGGCGTGCGCGCCTACCTGGGCGCCCCGCTCGTCGACGACACCAACACCGTCATCGGCACCGTCTGCGTCCTCGACCGCGAACCCCGCCAGTGGGGGCGCGAGCGCCTGCGCGACATCCAGCACCTCGCCGAGGCCCTCCTCTCCGAGATCCGGCTGCGCGACACCCTGCTCGCCCAGCAGCAGGAGATGTTCGCCGCCTTCGACGGCTCGCCCTTCCCGATCATGCTCACCGACGGCCCCGGCCAGGAGATCCGCTACGCCAACGCCCAGCACGCCGAGACCTTCGGAGCCCCGGTGGCGTACGGCGCGGTCGGCGCCGCCTACCCGCAGCTCGGTGCGGCCGGCCTCCAGCAGGCCGTCGCCGAGGCTTACCACACCGGGCGGGCCACCGTCCTCGGCGACGTCCGGATCCAGTCAGGGCGCCCCGACCAGCGCGGGCAGCAGATCTTCAGCTTCACCTGCACCCCGATGCGCACCGCCCGCACCGGCCAGGTCAACGGTGTCCTCACCGTCGGCATGGACGTCACCGCGCAGTCCCGCACCGAGGAGGAGCTCGGCACGCTGGCCGCCCTCCTGGTCGACCGGCTCCAGCAGAACGGATCCGCCGGCCGCCCGGGCATCGCCGGGGAGAGCGGAATGGTCCTGCCGGGCTGAACGCCGAGCGGCCGTCCGCGGCACCGTCGAGATCACCGGACCGTCCAGTGGGGCGGGGCGCCTCTCACCCCCGAGGAGAGGCTCCCCGCCCCACTGCCGTCCGGGCCCGGACCCCAATCGTCCGTACGCCACCGCCTGCCGCCTGCCGCCTGCCGTTCGAACTCCGCCATCCGCCGCCACCGAGCGGGTGAACCGCCCGCCCCCGCCCGCCCGTTCGGGCCCGACCGGCCGCCCGCGGTGGTAGGCATGGGCCGCATGGACTGGTTCGCCGCCCCCGACTACTGGCCGAGCCGGCTGCTCGTCCAGCGGATGCTCGCCGGCCTCTACCTGATCGGCTTCCTCAATGCCGCGGCCCAGTTCCGCGCCCTGATCGGCGCCCACGGCATGCTCCCGGTGCCGCGCTTCACCGCCCGCGTCCCCTTCCGCCGGGCACCCAGCCTGTTCCACCTCCACTACAGCGACCGCTACTTCGCCGCCGTCGCGTGGACCGGAGCCGCCGCGGCCGCAGCCCTCGCCGCCGGACTCGGCGACACCCTCCCGCTCTGGGCCTCCCCGCTGCCGTGGGCCCTGCTCTGGGTCCTCTACCTCTCCATCGTCAACGTCGGCCAGACCTGGTACTCCTTCGGCTGGGAGTCGCTCCTCCTCGAAGCCGGCTTCCTCGCCGCCTTCCTCGGTACCGCCGACACCGCCCCGCCCGCCCCCGTCCTGTGGCTGATGCGCTGGCTGGTCTTCCGCGTCGAGTTCGGCGCCGGACTGATCAAGATCCGCGGCGACAGCTGCTGGCGCGACCTCACCTGCCTGCGCTACCACCACGAGACCCAGCCCATGCCAGGACCGCTCAGCTGGTTCTTCCACCACCTGCCCGACCCTCTCCACCGCGTCGAGGCCGCCGCCAACCACGTCGTCCAACTCGTCGTCCCGCTCGGACTCTTCCTCCCGCAGCCGGTCGCCACCTACGCCGCCTGCCTGATCACCGCCACCCAGCTGTGGCTGATCGCCTCCGGCAACTTCGCCTGGCTCAACTGGCTCACCATCGCCCTCGCCCTCGCCGCCGTCGACCCCGCCCGCATCGGCCTGCCCGTCCACACCCGCACCTACCCGGCCACCCCCGCCTGGTACGAGGCCCTCGTCCTCGCCCTCACCGCGACCGTCGCCGTCCTCAGCTACTGGCCCGTGCGCAACCTGCTCTCCCGCGGCCAGGTCATGAACCGCTCCTTCAACCGGCTCCACCTCGTCAACACCTACGGCGCCTTCGGCAGCATCAACCGCGTCCGCCAGGAGGTCGTCGTCGAAGGCACCGACGAACCTGTCCTCACCCCCGACACCGTCTGGCGCGAATACGGCTTCAAGGGCAAACCCGGCGACGTCCGCCGCCTGCCCCGCCAGTACGCCCCCTACCATCTACGGCTCGACTGGCTCATGTGGTTCGCGGGCATCTCACCCGGCTACGCCCGCCCCTGGTTCCTGCCCTTCGCCGCCCGCCTCCTCACCGGCGACCCCGCCACCCTGAGACTGCTGCGCCACAACCCCTTCCCCGACGCCCCGCCGACCCACGTCCGGGCGACCCTCCACCTCTACCGGTTCACCGGATGGCGCGAACTGCGGCGGACCGGAGCGTGGTGGCACCGCACCCCCCTGTCCGAATACCTCGCCCCCGTCGACCTCGCCGCCCTCGCTCGAGCCGGCCACCGCCCGCCCCCGGGCCACCGGCCACCGCCCGGTCGGCGCACCCGCACCGTCCCCCTCGACCGCCTCCGTCGCCCGGACGGCCGACACCACCACCCGCCCGGCCCCGCCGGCGGTCACCCGCCCGGACCTCCCGAGTAGCGCCCAGCCGGGCGTCATGGCACGCGACACCGGCCCGTCGGACGGTGGGTGCGTGCAAGGCTCGAACGGGCACCCGTATTCTGGGCGTCCACAACCGGCGGTTCGACCGCGCGCCCCCCGCCCCGGCCCCGGGGCACCCCGCGCGAACGGTCCGTCGCCCCCTCGCCGCCAGCCCCGCCGCCGTCGCCCAGAACCGGACCTCACATGACAGTGCTTCACTCGCGCAACGCCGACGCAGCCGACCCGGCGGACGTCGCCGACGCCGCAGACGTCAAGGACCCCCAGGACGCCGCCGCGGAGCCCGACCTCCGCGAGGACCTCGGCCGCTACGCCGAACTCGGCGCCTTCACCCTCACCACCGACACCCACGCCTGGTACGCGGCCCTCGACACCGTCGCCACCCCCGAGGACGCCCGCGCCGCCAGCAGCGCCCTCGCCGAACTGCGCGGCCACGACCTCACCCGGACCTGGGAGGCCGTCACCGCGCTCGCCGCCGACGCCAAGCTCGACGAACCCGACACCGTCGCCAAGACCGTGCTCCTCGTCGAACTCCTCCAGCGCGTCCACCGCACCTCCGGCACCCTGACGGCCGCCGCCTACGACGCCGACCTCGACGCCCTCACCGCCGCCACCGCCGACGGCGCCTGGCGCCGCGAGCGCGGCGTCAAGCTCTCCTGGCTGCGCGCCCGCGCCCTGCGCAAGCAGGCCGCCGCCCTCGCCACCGAGCGCCGCACCCGCCGCGAGGACCTCCACGAGGCCCTCGCCTCCGCCGAGGTCGAGCGCCGCGCCTGGGCCGCCCTCGCCCCCTCCGGCACCCTGCCCACCGCCCCCGGCGACGGCACCCTCGTCGAGCGCACCGCCCAGACCTTCGACGCGATCAACGCCGGCCTGCGCGAACTCGCCCGCGTCCTGCCCGACCACGACCTCGACGGCCTGCCCTTCGCCGAGCTCGTCGACCTCGTCGAGCGCCTCGCCGCCGACGAGGGCACCCTCTACCGCCTGCCCACCATCCACAGCCTGCGCACCACCCTGGAAGAGGCCGGACTCGGCGACCTGCTCGCCGAGCTCGCCGCCGCCAGGGCCGACCGCCGCGCCGCCGACGCCGCCTACGCGGCCCGCCAGGCCCTGGCCGGCGGCCAGCGCGACGGGCTGGCGGAGGCTCCTGCCGCGGCTGTCGTCGCGGAGGAGGCCGACGAGGCGGCCGAGGCCGTGACCGAGGCCGTGACCGAGGCCGTGACCGAGGCCGAGGCCGAGACTTCGGCGGAGCCGGTGGCCGAGGCGGAGGTCGAGGCGGAGATCGGGGACGAGCCGTCCGTCGTCTCCCTCCCGGCGCCGTCCCCGGCGGCCGACGACCTCGTGGCCGCCGCCGCTGCCGCGCTCGTCGAGACCGAGGACGCGCCGGTCGAGGCCGAGGAGCCGAAGGCCGTCGAGGAGACCGCCGTTGAGGCTGCCGAGGCCGCGATTGAGGTCGTGGAGCCGGAGGTCGTCGTGGCCGAGGTGGCCGCCGAGTCGGTGGAGGTCGCCGAGGAGACGGCCGTCGAGGCCGAGGCCGAGGCCGAGGCTGTCGAGCTGGAGGCGGTGGCCGAGGTGACCGCCGAGGCGGCCGTCGAGGCCCCGGTTGAGGTTGTGGAGCCGAAGGTCGTCGAGGAGACGGTCGTTGAGATCGAGGCCGACGCTGTCGAGCTGGAGGCCGTGGCCGAGGAGACCACCGAGGCCGCCGTCGAGGCGCCGGTTGAGGCTGTGGAGCCGGAGGTCGTCGTGGCCGAGGTGGCCGCGGAGTCGGTGGAGGTCGTCGAGGAGACGGTCGTTGAGGCCGAGGCCGAGGCCGAGCCCGCCGTTGAGGTTGCGGTCGCCGAGCCCGAGGCCGTCGTCGAGGCTCCCGCCGTGGTGGAGGAGGAGCCCGGCGTCGAGGCAGAGGCGGTGGAGCCGGAGACGACCGTCGAGGCCGAGCCCGAGGCTGTCGAGCCCGAGGCCGCCGTCGAGGCCGAGCCGGTCGCCGAGCCGGTCGCCGAGGTCGAGGCCGCCGCCGAGCCGACCCCCGAGGCTTCCCCCGAGCCGATCGCCGAGGCCCCGGAGGCCGTTGAGGCGCCGGTGGCCGTCGAGGCCGACGTGACGGGCGAGCCGGAGGCCGCCGTCGAGCCCGCCGCCGAGGCTCCGGCCCCGGTGGAGGAGGAGTCCGCCGCCGAGGCAGCGGCGGTCGAGGCGGAGGAGCAGCCCGTCGAGCCGGCCGCGTCCGCCGGTCGCCCGGCGAAGCCGGACTTCACGCCCGGGCGGCCCGTGACCGCCTACTCGGCGGAGGAGCTGCTGGCGGTCGTCCGCTGGGTGGACGGCGACGGGGTCGAGCGCAGCGAGGAGGAGCTGCTGCGCGCCGCGATGAAGGAGCTGGGCTTCGGCCGCCTCGGTCCGCGCATCAAGGAGGCGCTGGGCGCCGCCGTCACCGCCGCGCGCGGCTGACGGACCCATCGCAGTGGGCCGGGGGGGGGGCGGGGGCGGGGGCGGGCGCGGCGGGGGGGGGGGGGCGGCGGCGCGGGGCGGCGGGGGGGGGGGCGGGCGGGCGG
>NZ_JBHWGV010000005.1:136282-139864 GCF_042732955.1 Kitasatospora sp. NPDC059747
CTCGCATCTTCGCGCGCGGCGCTCCCCCCCCCCCCGCCCCCCGCGGCTGCTCCCCCACTCCGAGCGCGCGGGCCGGCGCCCCCCCCCGCCCCCCCCCCCCCCCCCCCCCCCGCCGCCGTTCTCCGGTCTCAGCCGGCCTTGTTCCAGGGCTGACTCGCCATGAGCGCCTTGACGTTGGCGACGTAGCCCGGGTTCGGGATGACGAGGCTGCCGACGGTCGCGCCGGTGGCCGGGTCGGTGGCGGTGTTGTAGTGGACGTTGCCCGCGCCCGCGTTGTAGGCGGAGATGACGAGGTCGAGCAGCGGGGTCTTCCCGGTGGCGGGGTCGGGGGAGAGGTCGTACGTGCCGCCGAACCCGGAGTCGCCGAAGTAGGCGACCAGCCAGTCGAGCAGTTGGGTGCCGAGCTGGACGTTGCCGGCGAGGGTCTTGGCGTCGGAGACGGTGCCGAACTTGGTGTTCATCCAGCTCACGGTGTTCGGCATGACCTGCATGGTGCCGATCCCGCCGTCGCAGGCGAGGATGCCGGACTGCCAGCCGCTCTCCTGCCAGGCGATGGCCTTGACCAGGTTGACCGGCAGCGGCGGGAGCTTGTCGGTGCCTCCGCTGCTGAGGGTGAGCGTGCGGGCCTGGCCGGCCGCGGCGGTGAGCGCCGCGCCGACGGCGTCCTTGGCCTCGTCCGGCTGCGGCTTGCTCGGCTTGCAACTGCTCTGCAGCGGCGGGGCGTGCGGGCCCTCGGGTGCGGGCGGCGGCGGGGGAGCGACGGGGCCGGGCTTGGCGGTCGGCGCCGGGGCCGCGGGGGAGCGACGGGGCCGGGCTTGGCGGTCGGCGCCGGGGCCGCGGCGACGGGGGCGGCGGCCGGGGCGGGGGCCTTCTCGGCACTGCCGGTGGACGGCTTGGCCGCGCCGGGCTTGGCACCGCTCGCCGTCGGGCCCGGGCTCGGGCTCGCCTTGGCCGACTTGCCCGCCGACGCGCTCGCGCTCGGGCTGCCGGTGGCGCTCGCGCCGGGCGACGGCGTCGCACTCGCGGCCGGGCTCGCGGACGCGCTCGCGCCGGCCGTGTCGGCGGGCGAGGCGCTCGCGGCCAGAGCCGTCGTGCCCGGCGCCGCACGGGTGTCGGTCGTCGCGGACTTGCTCCCGCACCCGGCCAGGACGGCGGTCGAGACGGCCGCGGCCGACACCATCACCAGCGCACGCCGGGATGTGCTCACTGCCATGTGTGGTTCCCCCACTTGATCGCCGGTGGTCCCGGCGAGTGGCGGTCATCCTACGGGGGCGTGTTCCCACCCTGTACGAACGGGTGGTCGAGCGCCGTGCCGAGCACCGCCGGGGCCTCGGCGAGCGAGGGCCCGTACCAGGTGAGGTGACGTCCGCTGACCAGCGCCGCCGGCACGCCGGGGAACGCCTCCGGGCCGTCCCCGGCGGTGAACCGGTACGGCTCGTCCGGCAGGACGACCAAGTCGGGTGCGCAGGCGAGCAGTTCGGGCAGCGGGATGGCCGGGTAGCGCTCGGCGTGGCCGGCGTGGACGAGCCGCACTCCGAGGCGCCGCAGCACGTCCCCGGCGAAGGTGTCGCGGCCGAGGACCATCCACGGGCGCCGCCAGATCGGCACGATCGCCCGCGGACCGTCGGTCTTCTGCCCGCTCCGCCGTCCGTCGATCTTTTGCCCGCTGCGCCGACCGTCCACCCCGCGCCACGCCGCCTGCGCCTCGTCCAGCCACCCCGGCCGCGGGAGGCCGCACGCGAGGGTCAGCAGCCGTTCCAGGGAGCGGAACGCGTCGTCGACGGTGCGGATGTCGGTCACCCAGACCGGCACGCCGGCCGCCCGCAGCGCGTCGAGGTCCGGCCGACGGTTCTCCTCGTCGTTGGCGAGGACGAGGTCAGGGGCCAGGGCGAGGATCCGCCGGACGTCCGGGTTCTTGGTGCCGCCGATCCGCGGCACGTCCAGTCCGGCCGGGTGGGTGCACCAGTCGGTGGCGCCGGCCAGCAGGCCGGGGGCGGTGACGGCGAGCGACTCGGTCAGCGACGGCACCAGCGAGACCACCCGCCGCACCGGGCCCGGACCGAGCCGGACGGGCAGGTCGAGATCGTCCCGCAGGACGGTGGGTTCGGCCATCGGGCCAGCCTACGCCCCGCGCGTGAGCCCGCGGGCGAGCGGACGGGGTCGCGCCGGACGGGGTCGCGCCGGAGGGGGCCGTGCGCCCGGGGCCGTGCGGAGACGGCCCGGCGCGGAACTCCCCGAGATCCGCGGGAACCCGCCGCGCGAACCGGCCGACTACCTGGTCCGGGTCCGCAGGACGGACCCCCAGCACGAGCACCCACCAGGAGAGTTTCCATGCGCCCTCGCACCGCCCGCGCCGTCGCGGCCGTCGTCGCCCTGTTCGCCACGGCCACGGCCTGCGGAAGCACCGGAGGAGGGGGCGGCGGCTCGGACGCGCAGGCGACGGCCAAGGCCGCGCCCGCCGGATCCTTCCCGGTCAAGGTCGCCGACTGCGCGGGCCAGGAGACCACCATCGCCAAGGCCCCCTCGAAGATCGTCACCAGTAACGCTTCCAGCCTGGAGATGCTGCTCCAACTCGGGGCCGGGGACCGCCTGATCGGCACCGGCTTCCCGCCCGGCAAGGGCAGCCTCCCGGCGGACCTCGCCGAGCAGGGCACCAAGGTGCCCGTCCTCGGCGACCGCGTCATCCCCAAGGAGAAGCTCCTCGGCTCCGGCGCCGACCTCTACGTCGACACCTTCGGCGCCATGCCGATGATGGGCGGCGGCGCCACCGGGCCGAGCCCGGAGGAGTTCGCCGCGGCCGGCATCCAGCACGTCTACCTCCTCTCCACCGCCTGCGCCGGCACCCCGAAGGCCGCCAAGGCGCCGCGCACCGACCTCGCCCAGGTCGAGGACGACATCCGCAGGCTCGGCGCCGTCACCGGCACCGCCGCCCGCGCCGAGGAACTCGTCGCCGGCATGGAGAAGCGCGTGGGCGACGTGCGGACCGCCCTCGCCGGAGTGCCGGACGACAAGCGGCCGAGCTACTTCGTCTTCGACTTCGACGCCGGCACCAAGCAGCCCACCGCCGTCTGCGGCCGCCAGGTCGCCAACGCCGTGATCACCCTCGCCGGCGCCCGCAACGTCTTCGCCGACTGCGACGCCGACTTCAAGCCCGGCTCCTGGGAGGACGTGGTCGCCAAGAACCCGGACTGGATCCAGCTGGCCGTCCGCAACCGCGGCAGCGAGGAGGCCACCCGCAAGGCCTACGACGACGCCGAGGCGTTCCTCAAGGGCTTCCCCGCCACCCAGGGCCTGAAGGCCGTCCAGGAAGGGCACTTCGTGCGGCTCGGCTCCGAGGTGACCACCATCGCGGGCGTGCGCAACGCCGACGCCGTCCGGCAGATCGCCGCCACCGTCCACCCGGACCTCGTCAAGAACGGGCAGTAGACCGTGCCTCCGTCCGTCACCGGCGAGGATCCCGGCGCGACCTCCGTCGCTGCCGCTGCTGCCGCCGGCGGCCGCCCGGCCCGCTCCCTGCGGGCCGGGCCGCGGGGGCGGCCGCCCCGGGCCCCCCCCCCCGCCCCCCCCCCCCCCCCCCGCGCC
>NZ_JBHWGV010000005.1:139874-141946 GCF_042732955.1 Kitasatospora sp. NPDC059747
ACCTCTAAATCCCGGGTCCTCAGCCGGTCCGTCCGCCCGCCCCTGGGTTGCCCCGCGGCCCCCCCCCGGGGGCTGCCGAGTCGCCCGCGGGCGCCCCCCCGCCCCCCCCCGGGGGGCCCGGGCCGCTGGCCGCCGCCCTCGGCGCCGCCCTCCTCCTCGCCCTCACCGCCGCCGTCTCCCTCGGCGCCGTCGACGTCCCGCCCGGCGAAGTCTGGGCCGTCATCGCCCGCCGGCTCACCGGACGCGCCCCCGAACCCGGCACCCGCGACCTCATCGTCTGGCAACTGCGCGTCCCCCGCGCCCTGCTGGCCGCCGTCGTCGGCGCCGGACTCGGCCTCGTCGGCACCGCCGTCCAGGCCCTCGTCCGCAACCCCCTCGCCGACCCCTACCTCCTCGGCATCTCCTCCGGCGCATCCCTCGGCGCCGTCGCCACCCTCGTCCTCGGCACCGCCCTCGGGCTCCAGCTCTCCTTCGGCAGCGCCCTCGGCCTCACCGTCTCCCTCGCCGCCTTCGCCGGCGCCCTCGCCGCGTTCTCCCTCGTCTGGCTCCTCGCCCGGCGCGGCGGCGGCTTCTCCCCGCTGCGCCTGGTCCTCGCCGGCATCGGCATCGCCCAGTTCCTCGGCGGCATCACCAGCTACCTCGTCCTCCAGACCAGCGACGAACAGCAGACCAGAGGCGTCCTGTTCTGGCTCATGGGCAGCCTCGGCGGCGCCGTCTGGTCCCAACTCGCCATCCCCGCAGCCGCCGTGTCCCTCGGCCTCGCCCTGCTCCAGGCCCGCGCCCGCGCACTCAACGCGATGCTCATGGGCGACGAGACCGCCGCCGGACTCGGCGTCGACGTCACCCGGCTGCGCCGCGAGATCTTCGTCGTCACCAGCGTCCTCACCGGCGTGCTGGTCGCCGTCTCCGGCGCGATCGGCTTCGTCGGGCTCATGGTGCCGCACGTGTGCCGGCTGCTCGTCGGCGGCGACCACCGGCGCCTGCTGCCGCTGTCCGCCCTCACCGGCGCCCTGCTGCTCGTCGTCGTCGACACCCTCGCCCGCACCGCCCTGGACAACCAGGAACTGCCCATCGGCGTCGTCACCGCCGTCCTCGGTGCCCCCACCCTGCTCTACCTGCTGGACCGACGACTGGAGCGCAAGTGAGGATCGCCGTCGAAGACCTGAGCGTCGCCCTCGCCGGACGCACCGTCGTGGCCGGCGTCCACCTCGTCGCCGAGGAGGGCGAGATCGCCGGACTGGTCGGACCCAACGGCAGCGGCAAGTCCAGCCTGCTGCGCACGGTCTACCGGCACCTGCGGCCGAGCGCGGGGCGGATCCTGCTGGCCGGACGGGAGCTGGAGGGCATCTCCCCGGCGGAGTCCGCCCGGCACATCGCGGCCCTCCCGCAGGAACGCGGCGGCGACTTCGAACTGACCGTCCGCGAGGTCGTCGCCATGGGCCGCACCCCCTACAAGCGCGCCTTCGCCGCCGACGACGCCGAGGACCACCGCGTCGTCGCCGACGCCCTCGTGCGCGTCGGCATGACGGAGGCCGCCGGCCGCCGGTTCGCCCAGCTGTCCGGCGGCGAACGCCAGCGGGTGCTGCTCGCCCGGGCGCTCGCCCAGCAGCCGGACGTCCTCGTGCTGGACGAGCCGACCAACCACCTGGACGTCCGCCACCAGGTCGAACTCCTCGCCCTGCTACGGGAACAGCGCCGCACCACCCTGGTCGCGCTGCACGACCTCAACGCCGCCGCCTCGGTCTGCGACCGCCTGCACGTCCTGCACCGCGGCGCCCTCGTGGCCTCCGGAGCACCGCGCGACGTGCTCACCTCCGACCTGCTCGCCGAGGTGTTCGGCGTGCGGGCGGCGGTGGTCGAACACCCGCTCACCGGCGACCCGCTGATCGCCTTCGACCACCGCACGCCCGCGTCCTCGGCCGGTGCTCCGGTGGAGGCCGACGCGGCGCGGGCTCAGACCGTCTCGTAGTGGCGGGGGGGGGGGGGGGGCGCGGCCAGACAGCCCCACACCCACCCCGCCACACCCCCGCCCCGAAACACACCCCCCCGGAGGGCGCCGTGCGGACCCAGAG
>NZ_JBHWGV010000005.1:141956-146104 GCF_042732955.1 Kitasatospora sp. NPDC059747
CGGGCCGGGGCCGGGCGGGCCCCCCCCCGCCGCCGGCCACCCCCGCTTCCGTGCTGGCGCGGGGCCCCGGGCGCCCCCCGCCCCCCCCCCGAGCTCCGCGGCGTCCGCGCTGCGCAGCAACTCCCAGCGGCCGTCGGCCCGGTGGAGCACCGAGGAGTGCCAGGGCGTCGTCCACGCGTCCGCCACCTCCAGCAGGCGGATGCCGAACTTCGGCGCCCCGGCCCGCTGCGGGTGGATGGACAGCCGGAACGCGTCCGGGTGGTGCTCGGCGATCAGGTCCCCCCAGGCGCGGCTGCGCTGGATCACCCCGTACGCGCGGCGGCGGCACTCGCGCTGGAGGGCCGACTTGGTGCCGGTGAAGCCGACGGTGTCCTCGGTGAGGAACCGGGTGATGCCCCGGTAGAGCCGCAGGGTCTCCTCGTCCGTCAGCACCTGCTCGCGCAACTCCTCGACGCTCGGCGCGTATCGAGCGTGCACACGGGCGCGCTTCTCGTCGAACGGCAGGTCGCCGAGGACGGCCCGCAGGTCGAAGGTGGCCAGGTGCCGCAGTCCCTCGCGCTCGATCATCGCGGCCAGTGCGTCGGAGTAGTCGTCGATGTGGTCGTCGGGGACGTGGATGAGGTCGCCGAAGATGTGGCCGTCCGAGCAGATCAGGATTCGCGCACCGGGCGCGTGGAGCGCGCCGATCCGCTCGCACAGCGCGTCGAGGAAGGTGAGCGACAGCCGCTCGCCCTCGTCGGGCAGGTGGCCGAGCACCTTCGCCGGGTTCGGCGACTTGCAGGGGAAACCGGGCAGGGTGAACACGATCGGCTCGCCGGCGGCGATGAAGTCCGCGAGCTGCGCCAGCTGGAGCGGGAAGTGGTGCGGCCCTGCGGCGAGTTCGGGGTCGGAGGCGCGGCGGTGCGGCAGGAGCAGGCCGAGGACGCGGGCGGCGAGGTGCTCGGCGGCTTCGTATGTGTGGGTGGATGGCTCGCGGGCGGTGATGGTGCCGACGGGCGGCATGGTGGTCCTCCAACGGGACGTTGTCGTAAGGGCAATGGGTGCGGGCTACGGGCTACAGGCTGCGAGCAGGCGTGGCCGTGTCCTGGCCGGCGGTGCGGTCGCGGGCCAGGGGGTGGTGGTCGCCGCCGGTCAGACGCGCCGGTCGTAGGCGACCGGCAGCTCGTTCACACCGCGGGCCAGGATGGCGGGGATCCAGGCCAGGGCGTCCAGGCCGTCACCGCCCTCGGCCGGACCGGCGGGGCGCAGTCCGGGGAGCCGGGTGAGCAACGTGCCGAGGGCCACCTGGAGTTCGGCACGGGCGAGGGCGGCGCCGGGGCAGTAGTGGATGCCGTGTCCGAAGGCGAGATGGGCGTTCGGGGTGCGGTCGAAGTCGAGCCGGTCGGCGTCCGGGAACCGCTCGCCGTCCCGGTTGGCGGCGCAGAGCGAGACGATGACCGAGTCGCCGGCCGGCACCGCGGTGCCGAACAGGTCGCTGTCCTCGGTGAAGAACCGCCAGGTGGTGAGCTCGAACGCGGCGTCGTGGCGCAGCAGTTCCTCCACCGCGCGGGGGAGCAGGCCGGGGTCGGCGGCGATGCCCTCGGCGAGCCGGACGAGGTGCCCGGGGTGGCGCAGCAGGGTGATCAGCATGGTGGTGATCTGGTTGGTGACCGGTTCCTGCCCGGCGACCAGTAGCTGGAACACGATCGAGTCGAGCTCCTCCGGGCTCAGCTCGCCGGCGTCACGGGCCGCGACGAGCCGGCCGAGCAGGTCGTCCTCGGCCCGGGCGGGGTCGTGGTGGGCGCGCTTGTGCTCGACCACGTCCGCGATGTACGTCTGCAGGCCGCGCAGCCGCGCCTCGTACGCGGGCCGGCCGGGGTCGAGCGGGCCGACCGGCTGCACCACCTTGCCCCAGTCGCGGTCGAAGCGCACGGCCAACTCGGGCGGCAGGCCGATGGTTTCGGCGAGCGCGCGGAACGGGTAGTGCGCCGCGAACCCGGCGACCAGATCGGCGCCGCCGGTGGCGGGCAGCTCGTCGACCAGAGCGTCGGCGAGCTCCTGGAGGCGCGGCCGCAGCGCCTCGACCCGGCGGGGCGCGAAGGCGTCGACGACGAGCCGGCGCATCGCCGTGTGCTTGGGCGGGTCCTGGTGGAGCAGGTGCACCTGGAGCTGCGAGTGCTGCGGCTCGGGCATGATCGAGGCGAGCCGGCGCCAGTTCTCGTTGCCCAGGGCGTGGTTCTTGCCCAGCCTGCCGTCGTTGAGGGCCGCGTGCGCGGCCTTGTAGCCGGTGACCAGCCAGGCGTGGATGCCGCTCGGGAACTCCACCCGGTGGACGGGGCCCGCCTCGCGCATCCGCCGGTACAGCGGGTACGGGTCGCGCTTGTACTCCGTCCCGTAGAGCGGTACGGGGGAGGGGAGTCGGGTGCCGTCGCGATCGTCGTCGCCACCGTTGTCGCCACCGTTGTCGCCACCGTTGTCGCCACCGCCGTCGGACGGGAGGCCGTAGCCGAACGGGCAGCGAGCCGCCGGGTCCGCCGGGTCCGCGGGGTCCGCAGGGTCCGAAGGGTTTGCCGGGTTTGCCGGTTCTGCCGGGTTCGGCGGGCGGACGGCGGCAGGATCGAAGTCGGTGTCTATGTCGGTCATGTGCGGTGAACCTCCGGTCGTACGGTGTTCCAAGGGGGTGGCGGTCGGCCCGGGCGGCCGTGTCACGCCGTTGCGCGGTGGGCGCGGCGGTGGTGCAGGGCGAGGAGGGCGACGGCGCTCGCGGCGGCCAGGACGGCCAGGGCGATCCCGGCGCGGGTGCCGGTGGTCGCGCGGTCGCCGGCCAGGGTGGCCGCGGTGGCGAGGGCGGGCCCGAGGGCGAAGCCGAGGCTGCGGGCGAGCTGGACGGCGGAGCCCGCGGTGGCGAGCCGGCCGGGCGGCGAGGCGGTCATGACCAGGGCCTGGGTGGGGCCGCCGTTGAGGCCCATGCCCGCGCCGGCGAGGGCGAGGCGCCACGCGATGTCGGCGTTGGTCCAGCCGCCGTCCAGGGGGAGCAGCAGGAGCAGGCCGAGGGTGGTGACGGCGGCGCCGCTCAGCGCGGTCGGCCGGGCGCCCCAGCGGTCCGCGAGCCGTCCGCCGAAGCGGCCGGCCACCACCATGCCGAGCGGGAAGGCCAGCATGGTGAGTGCGGTGCGGGTGGCGCTCTCGCCCTCCTGGCCGCGCAGGTGCTGGGCGAGCAGGTAGTGGCAGGCGGCGAAGCCCGCGGCGAGGGCGAGGACGGAGGCGTTGACGCCGGTGGTGCCGGCGGCCCGCAGCGTCTCGGCCACCGGTCGGCCGCCGGGGCGGCGCAGCCAGACGGCGACGAGCGGCGCGGCGGGCAGCGCGAGCAGAAGCCACAGCGGGGCCTTCGGCGCGAGGGTGAGCGCGAGCAGGACGGAGGCGACGGCGGAGCCGATCAGGGCGGCGTCGCCGAGCGAACTGCGGTCGGGCGGCGAGAGCCTGCCGGTGCGCGGGGCGTGGCGGAACACGATCAGCGCGGCGGCGAGGCAGACCGGGAGTTTGACCAGGAACACGGCCCGCCAGCCCACGTGGTCGAGCAGCAGACCGCCGATCACCGGACCGGTGACGGCCCCGAGCGGACCGAGCGTGGCGGGCACGCTCATCGCCCGCCCGCGCAGCTCGGGCCGGACGGCGGTGGCGGCGAGCACCGGCATCAGGACGAACAGCACCGCGCCGAAGGCGCCCTGGGCGAAGCGCGCCGCGATCAGCCAACTCGCCCACGGGGCGAGGGAGGCGAGCGCGCTGCACGCGGCGAAGCAGCCGACCGCCGGCAGGAGGGCCGAGCGCGTGCCCACCTGGTCCAGCCATTGCCCGGCGGGCAACAGCAGGGCGACGAGCGGCAGTTGGTAGCCGAGCGCGGCCCACTGGGCGACTCCGGGGGAGACGTGCAGGCCGGCGGATATGTCGGTGAGCGCGAGGTTCACCACGTTCATGTCGAGCATCGCGACGAACGAGAGCAGCCCGGCGGCGACGACGAGGCTCCACCGGTCCGCCGGACGGTCCGGGTTTCCTGTGCTGTGCCTGAAGTTGGCTTCGGGCAGGCCGTGTTGCGCGGCCATGGAGTCCTCCGTTCCCCCGCTGCGTACCGGGCGGGGGGCCCGCGCGGGGGGGGGGGGGGGGGGTGGAGA
>NZ_JBHWGV010000005.1:146114-156381 GCF_042732955.1 Kitasatospora sp. NPDC059747
GTGTGCGGGGCCGCTGGGCTGTCCCGTGCCGCGCGGGTGTCCCGGGTCGTCCCCGTGGGGGGGTCCGCCCCCCGGTACAGCAGTCGGGGGTGGAGGGGACGGGGTTCCCGAACACTTGGAGGAATTTTTCCGAAACCCGCACGAGGGGAGCGGGCGGGGGACGGCGGCGGGCAACTGACAGATGACAGATAACAGATTTCGAAATCTGTTATCTGTCATCTGAAACTTGTCAGCTGTCAGCTGTCGGCTGTCAGTCGCCGGTCCTCATCGGCTGCTCGCCGCACGCCGCTCACGGCTCGCGGCCGTCCGTCCCCTCGGCCATGGTGCTCAGCACGCCGCTGCGAGCTCCCCGCCGTCGGCCGCCCGGAGGCGGGCTATCAGCTCCTCCCGGGCCCGGGCCACCCGGGACCGGACGGTGCCGACCGGGCAGCCTGCCACTGCGGCGGCCTCGGCGTAGCTCAGGCCGACCACCTGCGTGAGCACGAACGCCTCGCGCCGCTGCGCGGGCACCCGGTCGAGCAGGTCGCCGAGCGCGATCCCGTCCTCGAACCCGGCCGCCGGCCCGGAGCCCTGCCGCTCCGCCGCCTCCTGCCAGTCCGGCAGCGCGGCCAGGCGCGGCCGGGCGGCGGCCGTCCGGTACCGGTCGATCACGGTGCGCCGGGCGATCGACAGCAGCCACGTGCGGGCCGACGATCGCCCCGCGAACCCGGGCAGGCTGCGCAGCGCCCGCAGGAACGTCTCCTGGGCGAGGTCGTCGGCGGACTGCGCGTCGGTCAGGTGGGCGACGAAGCGCCACACGTCCCGCTGGGTGGCGCGGATGAAGGCCTCGACGTCCGGTGCCCGTCCGGCCCGGGCGGTCAGGGCGAGCGCGGTGAGCTGGTCGTCATCCACGGCGGCCTCCGTCGCGCCGTCCGTGGAGCCGCCCGTCGGTCCGGTGAGTCCGGCGGACCCGGCCGCGCCGCCCGTCGAAGCCGTGAGGGACGATGACCATATGAGATGCGCGCAGTTCCGCACCGCCCTGTCCGCCCGCCTCGACGGCGAGGCGGCCGGGCTCCCGGACGGTCGTCTGGACGGTCACGTCGCCCGCTGCGCGGGCTGCCGGGACTGGCTGGTGCAGGCCGAACGGCTGCGCGGCCGGGTGGCGGCGAGCGCGGCCGACGGCCCGTCCGCCGACTGGTCCGCGAGCCTGCTGGCCCGGCTGGAGGAGGACGGGCCGGGCGGCCCGCAGCGTTAGGACGAGGGCGCCGGCCGAAGCCGGTGCGCCGTCGTAGTCAGGCATGAAGGGTCCTGAGAGAAGGGCTGGGAGCGGCACCGCTTTGAGCGGCACCGCAGGTGTCCATGGGCCGTGGGGGGCCCCCCCCCCCCCCCCCCCGCGCCCCGCCCCGCCCCCGCCCCCGCCGCGCCGGCCGCCCGCCCGCCCGGGCTCGCGGCGCCCCCCGCGCCCGCGCCCCGCCGGGGGGGCGCGGGCCCCCCCCCCCCCGGGCCCGGGCCCTGGCGGCACGGCGGCGCAGCGCGCTCGGCCGGACGGCAGGGCGACCTGCCCGTCGGAGTGCCCCCGGTGGCAGTGGCCGACCGGGTGGAGCGAGTGGAACGCGGGGAGACGGGCGCGTCAGCAGGCGAGGGCGAGCGCGGGCGGCCCGCGCCGCACGACGGCGTGCGTGAGCAGCACCTGTCGCGGCTGCCGCGTCCGCCGGGCGGCGCGCCGGGGCGGGGCCGGCGGGCGGAAGCCGAAGGGCCGCGCGAAGAGGGTCAGCAGCGGAACGAGCAGCGCGCCCGCGACGACGGCGCCGAGCAGCTCGAAGATCCGCACCAGCGCGGCGTCACCGCGCCAGAGCAGCAGGGCGCAGGCCAGCGCGGCCAGCACGTGGGCGGCGACCATCCCCACGGACATTCCGTGGGCCATGCCGTGCGCCATCCCGTGGGTGGCCGCGGCCTGCCCGGAGGCGTCGGCCATGCTGTGCGCCGGGGACGTCCCCGTCATGCCCGGCACCCCTGGCATGCCCGGCATCCCCGGCATGCCGCTCATTCCATCCATCCCGGCCATGCCGGTCAGGTCCATGCCCGTGCCGTCGCCGAGACCGGCTCCCGAGCTCGCGGCGGAAGCCGCGCCGTGCCGCAGTCCGGCCACGGCGTGCAGCCCGGAGGCCGGTGGTGCGTCCGGGTCGAGTCCGGCCATCCTGGCCAGGTCCGCGGGAGACGGTCCGCCCGGTACCCGGCCGGGGTTGCAGAGCAGCAGGGCGGCCCAGTCCGTGCCGGTCAGCCGGCCGAGTCCGCCGCCCGTCGGCGCGAGCGCCCCGGCGCGCTCGAACAGCAGGTGCAGCGCGGTCTGCGCCGCGACCATCCAGGCGCTGATCACCCCGAGCCCGCGCCGCTTCCCGGCGAGCAGCCAGGTCACGCCGAGGACCGCGCCGGACGCGCCGGCCAGGACCGACGGCGACACCCCGGCCCCGCCCATGGCGACGTGTGCCGCGGCGGCCAGCGCCACGCACAGCGTGGCGAAGACCACGGCGCGCAGCGAGCGGATCCGGTCGGTCATCACGATGGCACTCATCGTCGCACCCGTCGGCCCGCGCCCGTACCGCACCCTCCGGTATTGGCCGGTTCCGCCGCGTGAGACCATGCCCGGCCGCGTCGCCGAAGGCCGTCTCCTCACCGGACGTGCCCGGCCCGGGCCACCCGGCCGTGACCGCCCCGGCCCGGGCCACCCGGCCGTGACCGCCCCGCCCCGCCCCGGCCCGCCCGGCCGAGAACCGCCCGGCCCAACCGGCCGACGAGCCGACGATACGAACAGCCGCTCGCACGACCATCGAGGTGATTTGACATCTCCCACCCCCTGGTCACTAAATGTGCACAACCCCGTACGATGCGCACACGCCGGCGCCGGAGCCCGGCACCAGTGTCGGCACAGCGGACCACCAGGAGGCACGGCCATGGACACCACGACCGGCCGGCCGGCCTCGGCCGGAGCCCGCCCCGGCGCTACCTCCCGCTCCGGCTCAAGCCCCGCGTCCGGCAGTGCCCCGGACCTGGCCGATCCGGGCTTCTGGCAGCTCCCAGCCCCCGCCCGCGCCGCCGCCTTCGCCGAACTGCGCCGCCGCCCCACCCCCCTCTACGTCGGCGACCGCGCCGGCGGCCGCGGCTACCACGCCCTGGTCCGCCACGCCGACGTCGTCGAGGCCAGCCGCACCCCCGCCGTCTTCCGCAGCGCCCCCGGCGTCACCACCCCCGAACCGCCCCGCTGGGTCCGGGCCCTGTTCGGCGACTCGATGGTCAACCTGGACGACCCCCGCCACGCCCAGCTGCGCCGCGTCATCTCCCGCGCCTTCACCCCCCGCCTCCTCTCCGGAGCCGAGGACGACATCCGCCGCGTCGCCACCCGCCTCGTCGACGTCGTCGAACGCGACCGCCCCGAGGACTTCGTCGCCGCCGTCGCCGCCGAACTCCCCTTCCAGGTGATCTGCAATCTGATGGGCATCCCCGAGCGGCCCCGCCGCGCCATCCTCGACCAGGTCAACCACGCCTCCGAACACACCGGCGTCGCCCGGCCGCTGCGCAGCCGCCTGCGGGTGCCCGGCCGCGGGCTGGCGGCGCTCGCCCGGATGCAGCTCATGGTCGCGGCGATCGGGCGCCGGCGCCGCAACGCACCCGCCGACGACCTGATCACCGCCCTCGTCACCGCCGACGTCGACGGACGCCGGCTCACCGGCCGCGAGCTCGGCGCCTTCTTCTCCCTGCTGCTCGTCGCCGGCGTCGAGACCACCCGCAACGCGCTCGCCCACGGCCTCCACCTGCTCACCGCCCACCCCGACCAGCGCGCCCTGCTCCTCGACGACCTGGACGGGCGGCTCGGCGGCGCGGTCGACGAGATGGTCCGGCACGCCACCCCGATCATCCAGTTCCGCCGCACCCTGGCCGTCGACCACGAGCTCGGCGGCCCCGGCGGGCCACTCCTGCGGGCCGGCGAGAAGGCCGTCCTCTTCTTCGGCTCGGCCAACCGCGACGAGACGGTCTTCGCCGACCCGGACGCCTTCGACATCATGCGCACCCCCAACCCCCACCTGGGCTTCGGCGGCGGCGGTCCGCACTACTGCCTCGGGGCGCACCTGGCCCGGCAGGAGATGAAGGTGCTGTTCCGCGAACTGTTCACCCGCCTGCCCGGACTCCGGTCGGTCGGCGGGCCCGACCTCGTCCCGTCCAACTTCGACAACCGCGTGCGGTCGCTGCGCTTCACCTTCTGAGCCCTGCACGCGTTCCGAGCCCCGCACGTTCCGAGCTCTGCACGTTCCGAGCTCTGCACGTTCCGAGCTCTGCACGTTCCGAGCTCTGCACGTTCCGAGCTCTGCACGTTCCGAGCCCCGCACGTTCCGAGCCCCGCACGTTCCGAGCCCTGTGCGCCTGGCCGTCACGTGAAGCCCGCGAACGCCTACCCGGCCGACGGTTCCCACACCGCGTTGTCGTGCGCGAACAGCACCCGGCGCGGCCCGAACGACGCCAGCCGGTCCAGCCACCGCGGGTGGTCGGGCAGCGGCTGCGCCACGCCGTCGAGCGCCGCGCGCCGGGCGAGCACCGCCGACCCGTAGCCGACCGCGAAGTCGTACGCCTGGCCCGCCAGGACGATCGCGCCGTCCCGGCGTTCGACGACGAGCGACTGGTGCCCCGCCGTGTGCCCGGGTGTCGGCACGACTCGCACTCCCGGCCAGACCTCCGCCTCGCCGTCCAGCACGCGGTAGTCCGCGCCAGGGAAGTCGACGAGCGCGTCGATCGTGTAGTCGCCCTCGCGGGCCGCCGCGAGCTCCTCCGCCTGGACGAGCACCGGCGTGCCGGCCAGCAGCGGGTTGCCCCCGCAGTGGTCGAAGTGGAGGTGGCAGTTGACCACCAGGTCGAGGTCGCCGAGCGCGACACCGGCCGTCGCGAGCGCCTCCGGCAGCGGGCGGCGGACCGGGCGGTAATGGGCCTCGGTCTCCGGATCGCCGCCGCCGATGCCGGTGTCGAAGAGCAGCAGTCCCTCGGGACGCCGCACCAGGTAGGCGAGCACCGGCTCGACGCGCGGCTGCGGCTCGCCCGCCTCGGCGGCGGGCCGGACGAAGTAGCCCAGGTCGAGACGGCGGATCGCGTGCATTCAGGCCCCCCGGAGGCGTTCGTGCGCCGCACCGGCGCCCGGTCCGCACCCTACCCGTTGGCTGTGCGCGTTCAATCCGTCGATCGGCAGGCTCAGGCGGGCACGTCGGCGAGGTGGGGTGGCGGCCGTCACGGCGGACGTCCGGGAAGCGGAGCACAATGCGGCACATGACAGAGCGTCCGACGCCCCCGGCCGAGCAGATCCCCGCCGTCCAGACGACCCACGGGCCGACGCCCGCCGGGCCGGCGCCCCTCGGGCAGAACCCGCCGGCCCAGGCACCCGCCGACGCCGACGGCCCCACCGCGCACGCCTGGGCGGCCCTCGGCGGCTCCGCCGACCTCCTGGACCGGGTCGCCTTCCACGGCCCCGACACCGTCCTGCCCTCCGGCCTGCCCGTGCGCCGCCTCGCCCGGGCCACCGTCGCCGCCTGCTCCCTCGCCGCCGCCGAACTCGCCGCGCACCGCGCCGGCGGCCCCGTCCCCGCCGTGCGGATCGACCAGGGCGCCGTCGCCACCGCCTTCGTCAGCGAACGCCACCTGACCGTCGACGGCCGCGCACCCGTCAGCTTCGCCCCGCACTCCGGCTTCTGGCGCACCGCCGACGGCTGGATCCGCACCCACGCCAACTACCCGCACCACCGCACCCGGCTGCTCACCGCCCTCGGCCTGCCCGGCGACGCCGGACCCGAACAGCTCGCGGCGGTGCTGAGCGAACAGCCCGCCGAACTCGTCCAGGAGCGCGCGTACGAGGCGGGGGCGCTCGCGGTGGCCGTCGTACCGGTGGGCGACACCGTTCACCCCCTGATCGAGACCCGCATCGTGACCCCGAACGGCCCGGCGCCCGCCGCACCCCGCCCGCTCGGCCCCGCCCCTCTGCCCGCCGCCGGCATCCGCGTCCTCGACCTCACCCGCGTCATCGCCGGCCCGGTCGCGACCCGCACCCTCGCCCTCCTCGGTGCCGACGTGCTGCGCATCGACTCCCCCCACCTCCCCGAGGCCGACGACGCCCACGCCGACACCGGCTTCGGCAAGCGCTCCGTCCTCCTCGACCTCGCCGACCCGGCCGACCGCGCCACCTTCGAGGAACTCCTCGCCACCGCCGACGCCGTCATCTCCGGCTACCGCCCCGGTGCCCTGGACGCCCACGGCCTCGCCCCCGACGCCCTCCTCGACCGCCACCCCGGCCTGATCGTCGCCCAGCTGTGCGCCTGGGGCTGGACCGGGCCCTGGGCCGGCCGCCGCGGCTTCGACAGCCTCGTCCAGGCCGGCGTAGGCATCGCCGCCCACGAAGCCGCCCCCGAGGGCCACCTCGACGGCCACCTCGACGGCCACCCCGGGGTGCTCCCCGCCCAGGCACTCGACCACGGCACCGGCTACCTCATCGCCGCCGCCGTCCTGCACGCCCTCACCGAGCAGCGCACCGGCCGGCCCGGCGGACGCCACCTCCGCTTCTCCCTCGCCGGCACCGCGTCCTGGCTCCTCCACGACATCCCGCGCTCCGAAGCCCGCACCGGCCCCGACGGTCCGTCGGACGCCACCCCCTACGACCCGGCGCCGTACCTCGCCGAGACCGACTCCGCCTACGGACGCCTGCGCCACGCCCTCCCGCCCGTGGCCTACGACGGTGCGCCCACCAACTGGTCCCGCCCGCCCGGCCGCTGGGGAACCGACCGGCCCACCTGGCTCTGACGCTGTCACAGCCGTCTGGCAGCATCGCCCCATGACCGCACACGCCACCGACTTCACCTGGTTCGCCGAGCGCCACCCCGTGCTCGGCGAGGCCTACTGCCTCACGTACGTCCAGGGCATCGGCGCCGACGAACTGCTGCGCCGCTTCGACGCCGCCCCGGGCGGCGAGGTCACCGGCCTGGAGGCGGTCGTCGCCGCGTGGGAGACCTTCGACGACGGTGAGGACGGGACGGACGACGAGGACCTGTTCGAGGACGACGAGGACGACGAGGCCGACGACGAGGACGACGACGAGGTGGCCGAGGGCCCGTCCGACGATGACGACGACGAGAACGCCGACCGCCTCTTCGTCGCCGTCACCGAACTCGACGGCTGGGCCCTCGCCGTCGAGCCCTACGGCTACCTCGGCAGCCTCTGGGACATCCTGCCCCGCCTCGCCGACGGCACCCGCGCCGTCTCCCACTTCCGCAACGTCAACGCGGTCGACGCCTTCAACTGGTGGGAGGGCCCCACCTGCCGACTCCACTTCGAACCGCTCTTCCCCGACCAGCGGCACGGCACCGACGCCGACGCCGACGGCATGCAGGACCTGCTCACGGCCTGCGGCTTCCGCCTCGACGACAAGAACACCGAGCTCAACACCGAGTCCGCCTTCGCCCTCGCCGAGCGGCTGACGGACGTCCGGATCGGCGCCGGCCGCCTGGAGACGGCGACCTTCCGGATCGGATACGCGCCCAGGCCGTGACGCGCGCCCGGTCCGCACGGGACAGCCGCACGCCCGAGCCCGCTCGGCTACGCGCCCGAGCCCGCTCGGGCTATACGCCGGACGGGATCCGCTTCGCCCGGCCGCGCATCTGGAGCGCCGTCACGATCTCGATCAGGCCGAGGATCAGCAGCCAGCAGCCCGCCAGGACCGTCAGCGCGGCGATCGAACCGACCGGCCACACCATCAGCAGCACACCGGCCAGCGTGTTCGCCACGCCTGCGAAACCCTGCCAGGTGCGTGCAGGCATGTACGGGTCCGAGAACGCGGCCGCGAGCTGGGTGATGCCCCGGAACAGCCACCCGATGCCGATCCAGAGCGCGAGCAGCAGCAGCGACTGCGCCGCGCTGCGGAAACAGAGCAGGCCCAGGAGTACGCAGATCGCGCCGCTGATGAACGCCAGCACCCGCAGCGCGGTGGTGGCGTGGGTGCCGAACGCCGCGACCAGCTGGACGATCCCGATGACCAGCAGGTAGAGGCCGAAGAGCACGCCCACCACCAGCAGGGTCTCGCGCGGCCAGGCGAAGACGACGATGCCGAGGCCGAGCGAGGCCAGACCGGCGAGCAGCAGGACCTGCCAGGCGGCCTTGGCGAGCAGCCCGAGCGGGCCCTGCACTTCGGTGCCGTCGGGGGTGATGATCGGGGGGACCACGGTGGTGCCTCCTCGGGCCGGGGCGAGCCGGGAACGGGTACGGAACGCGTCGGAAGCGGACGGGGGACGACACCCACCCTCGACGCACCGGCCGCGAACCGCCCGTGCGGTACCGCCGTTCGGGGGTCCCGCGGTTCCCGGAACGACACCTTCCGAACACCTGGCGTGGATATCATCCGTCGGTATGACTTCTGAAGGGTGGGGGACCCCTCCGGTCGAGCCGATCAGCCAGCACTTCGTCGTCCGCGGCGGGAACGCGCTGGCCCACCGGCTGGTCCTGGAACTCGTCGAGCACTACGAGGTCCCGGTCGTCGTCCTGGTCGCGGACCGCGACCACGACCACGCGCCGCAGATCGAGCAGCTGACCGGCGTCTCGGCCGTGGTCGAGTACAGCAGCATCACCGACGAGGCACTGCGCGCGGTGTCCATCGGGACCGCGCGCGGCCTCGCCCTCGTCGAGGGCGACGACCAGGAGAACATCCACGCGGCGCTCAGCGCCCAGGGCCGCAACCCGAACATCCGGATCGTCCTGCGGATGTTCAACCAGCGCCTCGGGGAGAACATCGAACGCCTCCTCAGGAACGGCGCCGCGCTCTCCGGCTCCGCCACCGCGGCACCGGCCTTCGCGGCTGCGGCGCTGGGCCGGCCCAACTCGGTCGCGGTCGGCGGACGCTTCCTGCACATCGCCTTCGACGAGGCGATCACCTCCGACCGGCTCTGCATCGTCGCCGACCGCATCGACCGCCAGGATGTCAGCAGGATCCGGCTGATGCCCGAACAGGAGGGCGGCTCGGCCGAGTTCGTCCGGCTCGCGAGCGAGTTCGGGGACGACGGTCCGGTGCGCGCCGGCGGCGCCGAGGTCCCCGCCCCGCGCCGCCCGGCCGAAGTCGCCGAGCCTGCCGAGCCCGCCGGGGCAGCCGCGCCCGCCGAGTCAGCCGGGGCGGTCGCGCAGGAGGAAGCGACCGGAGCGGTGTCCGCGGCCGTCGACGACGAGGGCGGGATCGCCGCCCTCCAGGCGCTGCCGGTCGAACCGCGCGAACCGATCAGCTGGGCACGGCGGTTGCGCTGGCGACTGCTCGACACCGCCCGCTACTTCACCAGCGCCCGGATGCGGCTGGTGCTGCTCATTGCGCTCGCCGCCGTGCTGATGGCCTTCTCCGTCCTCTGGTACCTGAGCCGGGACTTCGGCTGGACCGTCTACATCTCGCTGCTCGACCTCGCCGGCGCGGCCCAGCCGGACCAGCCCGCCGACCTCGCCGCCGGGACGGGGACGGGCGGCCTGTGGCAGCGGGTCGCGCAGGTGGTGATCACGCTGTGCGGCATCACGTTCGCGCCGGTCGCCACCGCCATCGTGGTCGAGGCGCTCGCCTCCGGGCGGCGCGGCCAGCCCCGCAACCCGAGCGCCGGCACCCGGGAGCACGTGATCGTCGTCGGCCTCGGCAACGTCGGCACCCGCGTCGCGAGCCAGCTCCACGAACTGGGCGTACCGGTGGTGTGCATGGAGCGCGACCCGCAGGCGCGCGGCATCGCCGCCGTCCGGGCGCTCGGCATCCCGGTCGTCCTCGGGGATGGCCCGTTCGAGGAGCAGCTGCGCCGGGCCCGGCTGAAGCACAGCCGGGCGGTGGTTGCGGTCAGCGGCGACGACGCGACCAACCTGGAGGCGGCGCTGGAGGCGCGCCACGGCAATCCCGAAGTACGGGTGGTGGTGCGGCTGTTCGACGACGACTTCGCCGGGCACTTCTACGCGACGCTGGACAACGCGGCGTCCCGGTCCGTCTCCTACCTGGCGGCGCCCGCGTTCGCCGCCGCCCTGATGGGGCGTGAGGTGCTGGGCACCCTCTCGGTGTTCCGGCACGTGCTGCTGATCGCGGAGCTGACGGTGGAGGACGGCAGCGGGCTGATCGGCATGAACCGGCACGACCTGGAGGAGCCCGGGGGGGGGGGGGGGGGGGCCCCCCCCGGGGGCCCCCCCCCCCCCCCCCCGGGGGAAAAAACCCGCCCCACCCCCCCCCCCCCCCCCGGCCGCCCCAGAAGAGTGGCCGCCC
>NZ_JBHWGV010000005.1:156391-158984 GCF_042732955.1 Kitasatospora sp. NPDC059747
GGGGTGTCCTGTCTTGGGTGTGCTGTCGCTGTGTGGGGTCGGGTCGTCCGCGGTGCTTTCCCCCCCCCCCCGCGCCCCCCGCCCCGGGGGCGCGGGGGGGGGGGCGGGGGCCGCCCCGCCCGGCTCGCCCGCAGTCCGCACCTGCAGTGGAACTACGCCGACCGCACCCGCCGCCTCGGCCCGGGCGACCAGATCGTCGTCGCCGCGACCCGCAGCGGGTTCGCCCGGCTCAACACGGTGCTGGCGGAGGAGGGCTGACGGGAGTCGGCGAACAGATAACAGATGACAGATTTCATCATCTGTTATCTGTTCGCCGTCATCTGTCACTCGTCATCTGTCACCCGTCAGGCGTTTGTCGTCCTACCCCGGGTGCGCGGTCCGTGCTCAGCGGTTGATGAACGCGGCCGGCCGCTTCTCGGCGAAGGCGTTCATGCCCTCCTTCTGGTCCGCGGTCGCGAACGCGGCGTGGAACAGGCGCCGCTCGAAACGGACGCCCTCCGCCAGCGTGGTCTCGAAGGCGCGGTTGACGCTCTCCTTCATCATGATCGCGGCCGGGGCGGACATCGCCGCGACGGTCTCGGCCGTGGCCAGCGCCTCGGCCAGCAGCTGGTCGGCCGGGACGATCCGGGAGACCAGGCCGGCGCGCTCGGCCTCCTCGGCGCCCATCATCCGGCCGGTCAGGCACAGCTCCATCGCCTTCGCCTTGCCGACCGCCCGGGTCAGCCGCTGCGAGCCGCCGATGCCGGGGATGACGCCGAGCTTGATCTCCGGCTGCCCGAACTTCGCGGTGTCGGCGGCCAGCAGGATGTCGCACAGCATGGCCAGCTCGCAGCCGCCGCCGAGCGCGAAGCCCGCCACCGCCGCGACGACCGGCTTGCGCAGCTGGCCGAGCCGGTCCCACGGGCCCAGCCAGTCGTCCAGGTAGACGTCCGGGAACTGGTTGCCCTGCATCTCCTTGATGTCGGCGCCCGCCGCGAAGGCCTTCTCCGACCCGGTGATCACCAGACAGCCGATCTCCGGGTCCCGGTCGAACCGCGTCGCGGCCTCGACGACCTCGTTCATCAGCTGCGTGTTCAGCGCGTTGAGCGCCTTCGGACGGTTGAGCGTGATCAGCCCCACCCGGCCCTTGCGCTCGACCAGGATCGTCTCGTAGGTCTCGGTCTCGGTCATCGCCGTCGACTCCCATTCCGCTGCTCGGCGCCGCACGGGCGCGCCCTGACCACCCAACGATCTACGAAGCGCCCCGCCTCGCGCCAGTCTTGGCATGCGAGACAGTCGTCACGGGTCCGGCCCGCGGCCGAGCGGTGCGCGGAGGGCGCGCGGGTCAGGCCAGGCCGAGCTCGTCGCCCTCGCGCGGGGCGAAGTGGCGGGCCACGTCGGCCTCCGTCACCTCGGCGAGCGTGGCGGGGGACCAGCGCGGGTTGCGGTCCTTGTCGATCACCTGGGCGCGGATGCCCTCGACCAGGTCGTGACTGTCCAGCGCCGCACAGGAGATGCGGTACTCCTGGTCGAGCACTGCCTCCAGCGACGGCAGCGGCCGGGCCCGGCGCAGTGCGGCGAGGGTGGTCTTGACGGCGGTCGGCGAGTTGGCGAGGACCAGTTCGGCGGCCTCCTTCGCCTCGGGCACCCCGGAGTCGAGGAGGCGTTCGACGATCTCCTCGGCCGTGTCGGCGGCGTAGCAGGTGTCGATCCACTCGCGCTGGGCCGCGAGGCCGGCGAGCGGCGCCGCTTCGGCGGCGGCGACGACCACGGCGGTCACGGCGTCCGCGTCCGGGGCCGCCGCGAGGGCGGAGAGCAGGGCCGGGATCTTCGCGGACGGGACGAAGTGGTCCGCGAAGCCGCACAGGAGGGCATCCCCGGGGCCCATCGACGCGGAGGTGAGGCCGAGATGGGTGCCCAACTCGCCCGGGGCGTGGGCCAACAGGCGACTTCCGCCGACGTCCGGCACGAGGCCGATCCGGGTCTCGGGCATGGCGATGACGGAGCGCTCGGTGACGATGCGGACCGAGCCGTGGGCGGAGAGGCCGACGCCGCCGCCCATCGTGATGCCGTCCATGACCGCGACGTACGGCTTGGGGCAGCGGGCGATGAGGGCGTTGAGCCGGTACTCGTCGCGGAAGAACGCCCGGGCGCCGGCGCCGCCCGCCTTGGCGTCGTCGTGCATGGCCCGGATGTCGGCGCCGGCGCAGAGGCCGCGTTCGCCGGCTCCGGTCAGGACGATGGTGCGCACGGTGTCGTCCGCGGTCCAGGCGTCCACCGCCTCCCGGACGGCGGTGATCATGCCGTGGGTGAGGGAGTTGAGCGCCCTCGGCCGGTTCAGCACGATCCGCCCGGCCCAGCCGTCCTGGAAGTCCTGCACCTCGCCGCTCATCGGGCCCGCTCCCGTTCGTCGGTGTCGAAGATCCCCGTCCCTGTCGCCCACCGTACTAGGTTCTGTACGGCGGATCTTGTGACCGTCGCATGATCGGCTCGTTGTACTGGTCATGGGGCGGGGAGAGCTGAGCAAGGACGAGTGGGACCGGCTGAAGCCGCACCTGCCGGCGAACGGGCGGCAGGGCGGCCGGTGGGCCAGTCATCGACGGGTGATCAACGG